>JAAUPO010000484.1 GCA_012033095.1 Synechococcaceae cyanobacterium RL_1_2
GTTAAGGCCTCAAAAATTTGTCCGGACTGGAGCTTTTCTTTGAATTGTTTATTAATTGCCATGGGATGCCTCTTAACCTAAAAGGGTATGGATTTTAGCTTAATCCAAAATCCCTTTGAATATACCAATAAGTTAAAGTTTTTATCGCTTTACTATTTTTTTCTTAATTTCTGGTGGTGTGGATGTAACTGTAGCCTAAGGTTTATTCGGTATTTGCTTAAATTCCTAAGTTAAAGCCAGTTAAATCGTTCTGGTTGAACTATTGCCAAAAACTGGCCACATTATAGTTTAGTGTTGTGATCATTTCCCTAAATAGGGGCAAGCTTAGACCAATGACATTGGTGTGGCATCCTTCAAGTTTTTCAATTAAGAGTCCTCCTTTGCCATCGATCGCGAAACCACCAGCGCATTGAAGGGCTTCGGTCGTGGCAATATAATCTTGAATTAATTGATCGGTAATATTAGCAAAATAAACAGTGGTAACTGCGTACTTGGTAAGTATTCGTTGTTGTCGTTGATCAATGAGGCTATGGCCAGTATAAATACGTCCCGATTTTCCCCGCATGGATTGCCATCGTTCGATTGCTTGGGCGGGGGATGCGGGCTTGCCATGGATTAGCCCTGCTATTTCTAAAATGGAATCACAGCCGATAATCAACCCGTCGGGATATTGGGTTGCAACAGTTTTAGCCTTACTTTCGGCTAGGGTTTCTACTAGGGCGATCGGTTCAGCGATCGTGACCAATGACTCATCAAAATCACTAGGACAAACTTGATGTTTAATGCCTGCTCCGTTTAAAATTTGCCGGCGGGCTGGGGAGGCAGACGCTAAAATCAATGGGGGAATCTTGGATAGCATGGGGATTTAGGGGGGCCGTCAGAATTTCATTACCGCGATCGCTTCCATAATACTCAGGACTTACGCAAATTTCGATTCTGTCCTGGGAACCAGGATATTTGGGGACACAATCACAATCTTTCAAGCAAGTCCCCCAAATTTGGGGATTGAGGGGGCTTGTGGGTAAGTCCTAATACTCTGAGCTTAATGGGAACTAAACCCTGGTTTAACTGGCCTAAGTGAGATCAGCCACATTCAGCATATTATCTTAATTACTTTTCAGTCTTAGGCTGATGAAAGGGATTGACCATGGTATTTATAATAGTCGTTAACGAAAACAGTAGTTATCTTTAGGGGCGCAATCCATCTTTGTCCAATTCCCCAATTCCATAGACTATATAAACATACACATAAACACAAATTATAAATATATATTTGTTTTTATCCCTAATGTTGAAAATGAGTGACTGATCAGTATAAGAATATTAATTATGATTAACTGTATACGAATAAAACCCCATGGCTAGATGGCAATGGAAACAATGGCAAGGGATTTTGATTGCAAGTACTGGCGTGACTGCAATGATAACCTTGGCCATTACCCTGGGGTGGCTAGAGTTTCTGGAGTGTACGGCTTTAGATTGGTTTTTTCGTATGCGGCCCAAGGAAAGCGTCGATCCTTACATTGTTTTGGTAACGATCGAGGAACAGGATATTACCTTTAGCAAGGATTGGCCCATTTCCGATCGCACCTTAAATCGAGTGCTTGAGTCCATTAAAGATCAAGAACCTAGGGTCATTGGTTTAGATCTTTATCGTAATTTACCTGTAGAGCCAGGTTCGGAGGAGTTACTCGCCACCTTTGCCCATACCCCCAATCTGATTGGCATTGAAAAATTTATTAGCAATAAAGTTCCTCCGCCTTTGGGCTTAAGTTACCCTGACCAAGTAGGCATCTCAGACATTGTGTTAGATAAGGATGGTAAGGTACGTCGAGCATTAATGTCCATCAAACCAGAGGATGGCGAACTACGGCTGGGCTTCCCGGTTAAAATTGCCCTGGCCTACCTGGCCGAAGAAGGGATCAATCCGGTATCAGGCAATAATCCTAACCAAGAGGTTTTAATCGGGAAAGCAAAATTTTCGATCCTGAAAGCTTATCGAGGAGGCTATGGAGCGATCGATGATGGGGGTTACCAAATTTTATTAAATTACCGAGGTCTGGAAGATACCTTTACTGCCATTTCCTTAACTGATGTGATCCAAGGTAATATTCCCCAGGGGTTATTTCGCGATCGCATTGTTATTATTGGTTCCATTGCCGAAAGCCTCAATGATGCCCTCCTGACCCCCTATAGCATCGGTGAAAGATACCCCGGCATGATGATCCATGCCAATATTATCAGCCAAATTGTCAACGGAGCGATCCATGGTCGCCCCATGCTGAAAACCGTTGCTAAGCCCCTAGAATTAAGTCTAATTTGGCTCTGGGCAATCCTGGGGGGAAGTTTACAGTGGTGGGTATTACAGAAAACCACCTATAAACTAAACGTATTTAAACAAATTCAAGATAGTTTAATCGTCTTAATGGGCCCCCTCGGTCTGCAATGGGCCCTTTCCTATGGTAGTTTTATCAGCGGTGTGTGGCTTCCGATCATCGCAGCGAATCTGTCCCTAGTTAGTAGCATTCTTGTAATTAAAAGTTATCACAGCCGATATTTACAAAACCTAGTCAGTAAGGATGAATTAACCCAGGTTTGTAACCGTCGTTATTTTGAGCAGGCCTTGAGCCGAGAATGGCTTAGGTACCACGGCAACCATGAAACTTCTGCCCAAATCTCCCTTATTTTTTGTGACGTTGATTGCTTTAAACTCTATAACGACTCCCTGGGCCACCAAGCGGGGGATCAGTGCTTAATTCAAGTAGCCCAAGCCATTAAAGAGTCTGTTAGGACTAGCGATATTGTGGCCCGCTATGGTGGTGAGGAATTTGCCGTCATTTTACCTGATACCCAATTACCCCTTGCTTCCCAAATTGCAGAACGCATTAGGCAAAATGTCCATAACCTCGGTATTGTCCATAAAGCATCCACCGTTAGCTCTAACGTCACCATTAGTTGCGGTATTGCCACGATTAAGATTGGATTACATTCTTCCCCGAAGGAACTACTAGGTAAAGCAGATTTGGCTTTATACCGTGCTAAGG
>JAAUPO010000485.1 GCA_012033095.1 Synechococcaceae cyanobacterium RL_1_2
CATCAGAGAGGGCGGCCTATTACTAAGAGGATGTTTGAAAAGCCCCCCTTGCCCCCCATTCTGGGGAAAATCACCTAAATTTTAATCAATGAAGTCCCACAACTTGGGGAATTTAGGGGCAAATCAACAACATTTGATACTTTTCAAACACGTTCTAAGGGTTGAACCATAATTACTCCATTGCCATCAGATACGTCACGGCCACAATAGCTTTCTCAAAAAAAGCCAAATAAAAAGCTGGGTAAATGAATACTCCAGCTTTCAAGAGGGATGGTTCCCCTTCTACTTGATATATATTTATATCTAGAATTAAAATCCAGATTAATGATGGGAAAGATTAAGAATTAACAGTTTGGGCAGCCATTCTTTCCTTTAGTTCTTGGAGTTGTTTTGCCCAACGAGGATCAGGCCCTAAATCACCATCTCCACTGATGGCGACAGGGCCACCTTTCTGACGACGACGGGTTTGACCAGCAGCAGGCTGTTTAGTTGCACCACCACCTTTTTTAGCTTTGGGTTTAGCGGTGGTAGCACTGCTTTCCTCTTCCGGAGCTCTAGGTTGGGCTTTCTCCACCTTTAGCTCGTTGTCCATGAAAGCTTGGCCGTTATACTGCTCAATAAACTTATCCGCTGTTTCATCATCTGCCACAGTAACAAAGGCAAAACCACGGCAATTGGAGGTTTTACGATCTTTAATGACCTTGATGTTTAACTCTGCTGTAAATTCAGCAAAAATGGTTTGGAGTTGTTCACGCTCCACGGAACTTTTGGGCAAATTACCTACATAAATACGTACAGACATTAAGGGGAATCCTCCTTAAATGGATTTAATAGTTTTAATGTTTTAATAGTTTTAATTAACTTTTAAAAAAGTTTTTGGTTTAAAATAGCCACAACAAAAATCCAAGCTAAATCTGCCGGCAACGCTATGCTTCCTATAAAACCTGAAAAGAAGCAGTTTAGCTGTAAAAGTGATGGCCAGAATAGCCGTTGTTAATTTGTTTAGGATTATAATCAATCCGTGCCAATGTTCGTTAAACCTGAGCATTAAGCTTGGGGCTAATTTGTTATTAATCAAATTATTTAAAAAGTGTCTATGGATCGAAACCACTGATGAATCTGGCGGATATACTTTTATAGACAAGTAAAGCTTATTTAATAAACCTTATTATATTAGACTTAAATCAAACAATAAATCAACTATTCGAGGCAAATATATTTTAATTTTTGTCAGGGACTGTTAGTAAATAATTTAAGTTAGCGTTAGTAAAGACCAATAATTTTATTTTTAGGGTGATTCGAGTCTAATTTAAGGACGACCAAATTGTTTTTGATAAACTTCATCTTCTTTTTCGGTTTCAATAATTAAATCAGAGCGAGGATAAGCTACACAGAGTAAAGCATAACCTTCGGTTTGAATTTCTGTAGATAAACCCATGCATTCGCTTTGATCGACTTTTCCGCCATTGGTGATCTTGCCGGCACAGGTAGTACAAACTCCACTGAGACAGGAGTCAGGAATTTCCTCTGCATCGGGGAAATGTTCATCTAAATAAGCGTTGGCTGCTTCTAAAATTTTTTCATTTTCAGCAATGGGAATAGTATATTCTTGCCCTTGGTGTTTGAGGGTAACGTTATAGGTTTTCATTGAATTTTTTATTTTAAAATTATTATTTTTTATTTTGACAATAAAAAACCCCATTAATTAGACCTTTAGGTTAATCAAGGGAGTAGCTTAATTGATGGATAGGATGCTGATTAATATATTTATCATATTTAATCGCTTTCTAATACCGTCAATTTAAAACATCGGCGTGGGAGATAGGGTTTTTAATCAATAGTCGAAAATAAGCGGGATGAAGATCCTATACCCTTCACTTTAGCTAGGGTTAAATAATCTGGTAGTCCTATACAAGTAAGGATCAGGAAGATTAAACCCCTTGATTATCAATTATCCTGGGTCTAATATCCTGGGTCTAAATATCCTTACAGCTTCAGTACTACCAATAATCTTTCTTCGGCTTGCCTTGGGCTAGATTGGTTAACTTGGCTTGGCATTAATTCAATGGGGGGAACCTACCCTAACCGGTTATGGCTTGGGTTGCCTATCGGTTGACACTCCGGGCCATTACTTTGAATTGATCTAAGCTAGGGCCAGCCGTACGACGATCGCGGCGGGGCCCACCCATGAGATAGGTATCCGCAAAGTTCACTTCTTTCGGGGGTTCTGGTACGACGGGGCTAGGAGCTTGCTCCTCTACGATCGCCGCTGTAGTGGTATTAGCGGGAGCCGCAACGGGAGTTTCTGTTTTTTTTGGGGGGGCCACTTTCACGGGAGTTTCTTGTGTGGCGATGGCAGCGGCTTTTTGGGCCTCAATTTGGGCTGCTTTTTTTAATTCCTGTTCCTTTTGTTCAGGGGTTTCCTGGAGCTCAAGGTAAAACTCTTTTTTCTTAAAAATATTAAACATACTAAATACTAATTTTATTTATATGTATCTTGATGGTGAACATAGTGAAACTGTAATGATGAATAGACTAGTGGTTGTTGGGTGCTTTTTGGCCACAAGTTAAATCAATGTAACAATTTGTTTCCCCTATTGATTCTTGTACATTTCCCTAAGCACAATGGCAGGATCGATGTAATTGCCATTGAATTTCAATCCCCAATGGAGATGGGGCCCTGTGGTGCGACCACTCATTCCCACCCTAGCAATGCGGGCTCCACCAGGAACGATTTGATTTTGACGAATCATAATATTGGCACCGGAATCATAAAAATAAGTTCCTTCACTATCACTGCCGACTTCTCCTTCGAGATGGCAATAAATATGTTCCCAAGAGCCAGAAGCAATGACTAACATGGTGCCACAGGCGGTATTATCGGAAAGACTGACCAGTTGTCCTGACCACCAGTTACGAATGTAACTCCCCCTAGGGGCGGCAATGTCTAGACCTCGGTGAAACTGTGATTGCCCTGTTACTGGATTGATCCGTTGGCCGTAGGGAGAGGTGTAGGCTTGAATTTCAACTGGAAAGGAAAGCT
>JAAUPO010000486.1 GCA_012033095.1 Synechococcaceae cyanobacterium RL_1_2
ACGGGATTAGCACACACTACTTTAAATTGCTTTCATTTTAACAAATCAAAGACCCAGGGAACTATCCACCGGGCTTTGTTATCCATTTCAAACAAAATAATCAGTTAGCTTGCAGTTTTTTCAGAATCTTGGCTAGACTGCTCTTCGTTGAGCATGCCATATTTTCTTAAGAAGCGATCGACCCGACCCTCAGTATCAATAATTTTTTGAGTTCCGGTATAAAAAGGATGGTTTCCAGACCAAACATCCACGTTAATTTCGGGCTGGGTAGAACCGATGGTCATTACCACTTCACCATTACAGATAACTTTAGACTCTGGGTACCATTCTGGATGAATATCGGGTTTAGGCATAATCAAATATAGTTAGAAGATTGTCTTAGATGTATTAAATAAAGGGGGCTTTTATTGGCAATAAAACCAGAGCGTTTTAACAACGTCCGTTAAGTTTTATCACCAATAACACCAGCCATTTAGCGTTTCGAGAACTGAGGAGCTTTACGGGCTTTGTGTAAACCATATTTTTTCCGCTCCTTTGCCCTAGGATCACGAGTTAAGTAGCCTTCTATTTTCAAGGGCTGACGATTATCCGGATCTAATTCACATAAAGCGCGGGCTACCCCTAGTTTAATGGCATCGGCTTGGCCCGTTAGACCACCACCATGGGCATTAACCAAAATGTTGTATTCCCCTTCCAAACCTAAGGTTTCTAAAGGAGACTTTAAAGAAGTTAAATAGGTGGGAATACGATTAAAATAATCGAATCCTTCTCTACCATTAACCGTTACCGCACCGTTACCAGGAACTAGTCTTACCCGAGCAACGGAGGATTTACGACGGCCAGTGCCCCAATAAACAGCTTGATTTTGATCGTTCATTTAGTTATCTCCTTACTTAGTTTTAATCGTTAGGGTTTCAGGTTGTTGAGCATCATGGGGGTGGCTCGCCCCAGCATAAACTTTGAGATTAGTAAACAGCTTACGACCGAGGGCATTCTTAGGTAGCATTCCTTTAATAGCCTTTTCAATAATCCGTTCAGGAATACGGGCTTGGAGTTGATTGAAAGTTTCTACTTTCATCCCCCCAGGACGACCTGAGTGGCGACGATAAAGTTTTTGTTCCGCTTTACGACCAGTGACAACCACTTTATCCGCATTGATCACCACTACATGATCTCCGGTATCCATGTGGGGGGTGTAATTAGGTTTGTTCTTTCCTCTGAGAATAATGGCAATTTCAGAAGCTAAGCGGCCCAATCTTTGGTTTTCGGCATCAATCACGTACCATTTTTTTTCAATGGTTGATGCTTGAGGTAAGGGGGTTTTAATCATAAAAAATTAAACTAGATAAGATTTAAAATATTTCAATATTTAGTTAATGTATTGGTAAATAAAAATGGGGTTGATTATCGTACCAAACTTCAGGGGGGAAAGGAAAATCATCATAGCCGACCCGCAATAAACATAGCCCTTTTGCCGGAGCTGAATATTTAACGGCTGGCCTATTTTGGGTTTGCCAGATTTGAGTAAAATCATCAGGAGTTCGTTGTTTTCCCCCTACCTCAATCAACATTCCCATAATTAATCGAACCATACCGTAAAAGAAAAGCCCATCCGCTTGAATTTCAACCTTAACGATTGAATTATGGCGGGAACATTCAACCCCTTGCACTTCTACCCAGGAATGGGCTCGTTCTGAGTTCGCTCTCCGAAAAGCAGATAAATCATGCTTTCCTAGGAGGGGTTTAAGGGCTGATTGCATTAACTTTTCCGATAGGGGCCGATGATAATAGTGCCAACTTAATTGTTCTAGGAACAAATTGGGTTTTGTCCCCGTATAAATTGTATATCGATAACGCCTTGAGCGGGCTGAAAATCTTGCGTGCCAATTATCAGGAACTTGACTAGAAGCAGTAATACTAATATCCGGTGGTAGTCGATTGTTGAGGATTTTTGCCCATTTTTCCGGTGGAATGGGGCTCACATCATCATCAAAGTGGGCTACCTGGGCTGCGGCATGCACTCCGCTATCGGTTCTTCCTGCTCCATGGATAGTAATCGGCTTGCCCAGAAAGTCTGTTAAAACAGTTTCAATTTCTTCTTGAACGGATTTGTGTTTAGCTTGACGTTGCCAACCGCAATAATTTGTTCCTAGATATTGAATAATGAGGGCAATTCTTTTGTTTACTACCACTATCTGCCAGAATTAACTTTCCCTTACAGTAGTTCGATAATCGCCATTTCGGAGTTGTCTCCCCGACGACGCATAGTTCTGGTTACCATGGTGTAGCCACTGTTGCGATCGCTATAGCGTTCTTTAACATTTTCAAATAAAGCATGGACTACGGACTTATCATAGATAAAAGCCATCGCTCTTCTTCTAGCCGCAAGGGAACCATCTTTAGCCAGGGTAATAATTCTTTCCACTTCTTTTTGTACGGCTTTAGCCCGAACTTTAGTGGTTTTCACTTTCCCGTGGGTAATCACCTGGGTCGCCAAACTTCTTAATAAAGCTTTGCGTTGATCCGCAGGTTTGCCTAAAAGATCTATTCGTTTTCCGTGACGCATGGTACTAACTGATAAAAAATAACTAAATAAAAACTAAACAATAATACATTGGTCTAGGATGGATTTACCCTAAACTTTTGCTTTTTCTTGGGGTAGAGTAATGCCTAAACGCTTTTGTAGGGCTTCGATTACTTCCTCCGCCGATTTGAGACCAAAGTTTTTAATCTCTAACAAGTCCTCTTGGCTATAGTCTAAAAGATCAGCTACAGAATTAATTTGTGCCCGCTTCAGACAGTTATAGGCCCGAACGGATAATTGTAATTCCTCGATCGGAATTTGACTACTTGGGTCTTCATCCGGTTGATACTCTTCTTGGATAGTTTCTAAGGTCAGATCCTTGAGGGGACTAAATAAATCCACTAATAAATCTGCAGCTTGAGACAAAGCCTCTTCTGGTTTAATGCTGCCGTTGGTAAAGATCTCTAGGATCAAGCGATCCTTAGTGGAGTCCCCATCAATGCGGGCATC
>JAAUPO010000487.1 GCA_012033095.1 Synechococcaceae cyanobacterium RL_1_2
CGACGAGCTTCATCACTGATGTGCTCAGAGAAAATTGCAGTCATGGCTTGGAGACCTTGTGGTGTTTCAATGTATCCAAGAACACCAATGATCACCATTGGGGGTGTATCAAGAACAGTAACAGCCTCCACAACTTCTTTCTTGTTGATTTTAGCTTTAAGGGATTCCAATTATTGAAACACTTCATTAAGAGACCTTTGTTGTTAAATGCTAATTTCTTTTTCCCATTTATTGAACATCACAAGTATAAAAATTTGCTACCAAGTGTACGTATGAGTACGTAAGCATTAAATCTTATCAGACATTGCAGCTGCCAATCCAATTAACAGGAACCCTTTATTTAACTTTTAGTTATTAATATTTTGTGGTAGCTTATCAGACAAACCAGTGCTTTACGGCCCATCATAAGGAAGATAGATTTTATTGATCGGTTAAGGAAAGTTTTTTGTATAGAACAAAAGGGCGACATCTCAATTCTCAAATCATTTACCCAAATTAATATCCAAATTAATATTTCGTCATGATCTTGTTACGTTGATTTACATAATTATGACAAATTATTAATTAATTAGGACTTACGCACTTACGCACTAACCCTCTAAATCCCTCAAATTTGGGGAACTTGCTTGAACTATTTTTTTTGCCCAATATCATGATTCTCAGGACAGAAATTTAAATTTTGCGTAAGTGCTGATAGATTTTGTGATTTAGGCGTTGGGAAAAGGCCCACCTAACTTAAGCAGTAGTCAAGCAATAGTAAAGAAATATCTATTGACAAAATCAACGGGTTTTCAATGAGGCTTGATGACGATGATTTAAAACGCTGTGGAGTTTTTTAAATTCTCCTGGCCAAGGCGCGATCGCGGTAATAGTTTCGTCAGTAATGGGGTGAACAAGGGTCAATTTTTCCGCATGGAGAGCTTGGCCAGTCAGATTAACCCCCACACTACGACCAGCACTGTATAGCGGATCCCCGACGATGGGATGGCCCAGGTGGGCAATATGGACTCGAATTTGATGGGTACGGCCAGTATCTAACTGAAACTGAAGCAAGCTATAGTTGCCGAAATTTTCCTTGATTTGCCAATGGGTGCGAGCCGGACGACCATCGGGATCAATGGCAATTTTTTGACGATGAACGGGATGGCGGGCCAGGGGTTGTTCAATGGTGCCAGCCAGATCCCGAGGACAACCATGGACGATCGCGATGTATTCCCGTTTTGCAACCCGATCCTTGATTTGTTGTTGAAGGTGGCGGTGGGCATGGTCGGTTTTAGCCACCACGATCGCACCGGTGGTGTCCTTATCTAACCGGTGCACGATGCCCGGCCGTTCCACCCCCCCAATCCCCGCCAAATCTTGACAGTGGTGTAATATCGCATTAACAAGGGTGCCATGGTAATGGCCTGGGGCGGGGTGAACAACTAAATCACTGGGTTTATTAATAATGATCAACTCCCCATCTTCATAAAGAATATCTAGGGGTATCGCTTCTGGCTCTAGACTTAAGGTTTCTAAATCTGGAATGGTAACAATGATCAGATCCTGGGCTTTTAAAATAGTTTTTTTAGTCGTACAAATGTCTCCGTTAATGGTGACATGGCCTTGACTAATGAGTTTTTGCAACCGCGATCGGGATAAATCTGGTAAGTGCTCACTCAAATAACGATCTAGGCGATCGCCAGAGGTGATAACTTCTAATGGGAGCTCAGAGATCATTTACAATAGTCAACAACTTGTACCACTATCATTAAAGTTATTTTGGGTGGCCGATGAAAGCGATCGTTAGAGAATTAGGGATTAATCACATTACCCGCCATCTGTTTCTGTGCGCTGATCAAACTAAACCCAAATGTTGCGACCAAGATGCCGGCATCGAAACCTGGGAATACCTCAAACGTCGCCTTAAGGAGCTGAAACTTGACCATCCCCATCCCCCAGAACCATCTTCATCAGTATTTCGCACTAAAGCTAATTGTCTGCGCCTATGCCAAAATGGGCCAATCTTGTTAGTTTATCCCGATGGTATTTGGTATCGTAATGTTACTCCTACCGTAATGGAGTTAATTATTCAAAAGCATCTATTACATAATCAAATTGTTGAAGAATACGTAGTTGCCCATCATCCTTTGAATAACCATGAATCAGCCGAGCGATCGTAGTACCTCCCGTCTGTTATTAATTGATGACGATCCAAACCTTGTACTGTTAATTAAAGATTATCTTGAATTTGAAGGATATAAAGTACAGGTGGCTAAAAATGGTCAGCAAGCCTTGGAATTGATGGATTCCTATGCCCCCCACCTAGTGATCTGCGATATTATGATGCCTGAACTTGACGGCTATGGTTTAGTCACTCAACTACGGGCAAAACCAGAAACCGACTGGATTCCAGTAATTTTTCTCTCAGCTAAGGGACAGCGAGAAGATCGCATCAAGGGTTTAACTCTTGGGGCTGACGTTTACATGACCAAACCCTTTGAACCAGAGGAACTCATTGCCCAAGTGGAATCTTGTTTAAAACAAGCATTTCGCTTGATGAAACATGCTAATAACCTCGCCTTACCCCTAGAGGAAACCGTAGAAGTTGATCCCGCGGTAAAGCTTACGAAAACAGAAATGAAGGTGATCGCTTTAGTGGCCCAGGGCTTGGGAAATCGAGAAGTGGCAGAGGAGTTAAAGGTGAGTCAACGCACCGTAGAAAGCCATGTTTCCAATATGCTCCATAAAACCAGACTTCCTAACCGCACAATGTTAGCTCGCTGGGCGATCGAGTCTAACCGCTTTTAGCAATTAAGAACCAATAGTAGGGACGACTTCTCAAGATTAATCGCCACTGAATCGTAATACCAAATATTAAAATTATAAAATTAGGATTGCTATCTGTCTGGGATTTTGAGGATAAAAAACCACAATTTTGTAATTCTCAACTAACTACTAGGACAAAAACTGGAAAAGATTGTTAAAAGGGGGTTTGAGAGAAATAAGCAAAAATCAAACAAACCCCCATGAACCAGACTTAACCTGCTCCGG
>JAAUPO010000488.1 GCA_012033095.1 Synechococcaceae cyanobacterium RL_1_2
TGTTAATGCAGCAAATTTGCTAATCGTTAACTCTGAATTTTTAAAATGCCCACTAATGAATCTATTTAGTCACTTCAGAGTCTTAGTTAAGAATATTGTAAAATTGTCTGTAACGCCTATGGAATTAAATTAACATAATTTAAATTATTGGTAGTGCTAAAGCTGTAAGGATATTTAGACCCAGGATAATTGATTATCAAGGGGTTTAATCGTCCTGATCCTTACTTGTATAGGACTACCAAATTATTAAATTAAATGTACGTCCTTTGCATTGCGTTCCCAGTTTGTCTCCAGGGTGTTCCTAGGGTAATGGGCATCTAGCTTCATCAGCTAAAAATTTTGAAAGAATTTTCAATGTTTAAACTGTATGTTTAAACTGTTTAAGTTACTCCTTGTTAACAAAATCCAGTGCAATAAGCTTTTTGCTATAAACTAACCAATTGGCAATTTTAAGATTTTAGTAGATTAAACCCCCAGGAGCATGACAGAAAATCAATATCTACCCCCAGCGGATTCCCGCGATCGGGTACGAACATTCATGACCAGCATTCAAGATGAAATTTGTGCAGGTTTAGAACAATTAGATGGCGTAGCCAAATTTCAAGAGGATAGTTGGCAACGGGAAGAAGGCGGCGGCGGTCGTTCACGGGTGATTAAGGACGGAGGTTACTTTGAACAAGGTGGGGTCAATTTTTCTGAAGTGTGGGGCAAACAACTCCCCCCTTCGATCCTGAAGCAAAGACCGGAAGCAGCAGGCCATGAATTTTACGCCACAGGCACATCCATGGTCTTGCACCCTAAAAACCCCTATTGTCCTACCGTACACCTAAATTACCGCTACTTTGAGGCGGGCCCTGTGTGGTGGTTCGGTGGGGGGATTGATTTAACCCCTTACTATCCATTTTTAGAGGATACAATCCATTTCCATCAAACCCTCAAGGAAACCTGCGATCGCCACCACAATGAATACTATCCCGTATTCAAATTATGGTGTGACGAATATTTCTTCCTCAAACACCGCCAAGAAACCAGAGGGGTAGGCGGCATCTTTTTTGATTATCAAGATGGCCAAAACCGGCTTTACCGTGGTTCGGAAGAAGGTAGTCCTGCGGCGGAGTATGATGCTAGCTTGCCAGCAACTAAACCCCGTACTTGGGAACAATTGTTTGAGTTTGTGCAAGCCTGTGGAAAAGCATTTCTTCCTTCCTATGTACCCATCGGGGAAAAGCGCAAAGATACCCCCTACGGCGATCGCGAAAGACAATTTCAATTATATCGCCGGGGCCGGTACGTCGAATTTAATTTAGTTTACGATCGCGGTACCATTTTTGGTCTTCAAACCAACGGTCGTACGGAGTCAATTTTAATGTCTTTGCCCCCCTTAGTCCGATGGGAGTATAGCTATCACCCCGAAGAAAATACCCGGGAATCCGAGCTGTACAATGTTTTCCTCAAACCCCAAAATTGGCTAGAGGCTCCTCCCCAAGTCGGTGTTTATAGTTAATTGGCCATTAGGGCCTAAGACGTTTTACTATTACGTAATAAATCTATATATTGTATAAAGATTTGCCCAGTAGATAAATCTATAATTGTCAAGTTCTTTTACTTTAAAAATTAACTAAAATTCACTATTTCATAAAAGCGGGAGTTGGAGCCAAAACGTGAAATTCTTAAGTTTTTTCTCCTTATCGAGGGATATGGGGATCGATCTAGGTACTGCCAATACCCTGGTCTATGTATCAGGTAAAGGTATTGTCCTTCAGGAACCTTCGGTGGTAGCTATAGATCGGGATACCAAAGAACCATTGGCGGTAGGGGACGATGCAAAAAAAATGCTAGGTCGTACCCCCGGTAATGTAATTGCCCTCAGACCCCTAAGAGATGGAGTCATTGCGGATTTTGAAATGGCAGAAATTATGCTGCAACATTTCATTCGCCGTGTCCATGATGGAAATCCCCTCGTCCAACCCCGTATTGTCATTGGCATTCCCAGTGGTGTGACCGGCGTGGAAAGACGGGCTGTCAAGGAAGCGGCCCTCCAAGCCGGTGCTAGGGAAGTTTTCTTGATTGATGAACCTGTTGCTGCCGCGATCGGTGCTGGTTTACCCGTCGCCGAACCCACCGGCAATATGATCGTGGATATTGGCGGTGGTACCACAGAAGTAGCCGTACTAAGTTTACAAGGTACGGTGTTGAGCGAATCTGTAAGGGTAGCCGGGGATGAGCTCAGCGAATCCATTACCCAATACATGAAAAAAGTTCATAATCTAATTATTGGGGAACGTACCGCAGAGGAAATTAAAATTCAAGTTGGTTCCGCCTATCCCACCGAAGATAGTGATAACGCAGTGATGGAAGTAAGGGGATTACATTTACTTTCTGGCTTACCTCGCACCGTCACCATCAAAGCCGCTGAGATTCGCGAAAGTATGGCCGAACCCTTAGCCATTATTATCGATGCCATCAAACGCACCCTCGAACAAACCAAACCAGAATTAGCCGCCGATATTATCGATCGCGGAATTATGCTAGCAGGGGGTGGAGCCTTACTACGGGGGCTAGATACCCTTATTAGCCATGAAACTGGTATTGCTAGTCACGTGGCAGCCGATCCCTTAAGCTGCGTAGTGTTGGGCACCGGTAGAGTTCTAGAGAACCTCAGGCAACTTAACCGTGTCTTTAGCGAAGATAAAACTATTTTCTAAGGTTTATCGGTTCCTGTTTACATAAAAAATCACATTAAAAAAAGCTCCCTAGTACTTTAACTGGGGGCTTTTTTTGTTGGTTGTCGATTAATATTTAGTTAAATATCAGTCCGCTGTCTTAATCATGAACCGTAATTAATGGGCAGGCCATAGGCCAAAACGGGAAAAATAAACCACTAATTAAGCACTTAAATGAAGTAAGCGGTTAGGAAAGACCAGGAATGTTGAGTCCGCCGGTAATTTCTTCCATACCTTCTTTCATCATTTCCGTGGACTTATTGTAAGCTTCCTTAAGAGCGATACTTACTAACTCAGAAAGTTCTT
>JAAUPO010000489.1 GCA_012033095.1 Synechococcaceae cyanobacterium RL_1_2
CGTAGATAATCAAAACCTAGTTCCCCGTTGGTGGTGTAGGTAATGTCACAGGCGTAGTTTTTGCGGCGTTCCTGGGGTTTCATGCCTGATTGAATTAAGCCCACGGACAAACCGAGAAAACGATGCACCTGGCCCATCCATTCCGCGTCCCGACGGGCAAGGTAATCGTTGACAGTAATACAATGTACGCCGCGACCGGTTAAGCCATTTAAGTAGGAAGGTAGGGTGGCCACTAGGGTTTTTCCTTCCCCAGTTTTCATTTCCGCAATCTGGCCTTGGTGAAGTACAATCCCCCCCAATAGCTGCACGTCAAAGTGACGCATCCCCAATACCCGCTTCGAAGCTTCCCTTACAACCGCAAAGGCCTCGGGTAAAATTTCGTCAAGAATATCCCCTTCTTCTTCATCGCTGGTGGCTTCGGCTAATTTTGCTCGAAATTCTTGGGTTTTACCTGCTAATTCTGCATCGCTTAAACTTTTAATTTCTTCTTCAAACAGATTAATTTCCGAGACGATGGGTTGAAGTTTCTTTAGTTTGCGAGCATTAGGATCACCTAATAAATTTTTGAACATAGCAGGTCGTGATGGTGTATTTGGGATGTTAGATTACACTTTAAAATGTATCCTTCAGTTATATCCCATGTTATCATTTCCAAGCAATTGGGGGATTCCGAACCCTAGATTGTACCTTCGTTTGAATTTGTTGGATTGAAGTTAATGGCCCTGGAGCCTAAGGGTACAGGGACTGGCCACCATTTGGGCATCGTGGAAGACCGAATGGTGATCCGATTTTGCGTTATTATCTAATTCCTTTGGGTCACATTGGTCAATATTAAAATTCTCGTTGCTGGGGGTAAAACGATGGCTCTTTCCCTTAATGAAGTATGGGAGCAAGTTCTTGCCCAACTACAAACTAAGCTTAATCCCCCAACCTTTGAAACGTGGTTTGCGGAAACTCGCTTGTTAGAACTTAATCCCACTATGGCGGTGGTCTTAGTATCTAATCCTTTTATTTTGAACCATTTGAAAAAAAACTATTTACCAGTCATTAGTCAAGGGTTGGTTGAGGTGCTGGATTATGAACCGAAACTCTATCTTACGGCAACGGAAATCCGGATTTATCCATGCTGCGGATCAAGGAGAATTTTAATTTAAAACATAAGCCGATTTTGGTGGAGAACTCCCTAGAGAGTAAATATAATTTTTCTAATTTTGTGGTGGGGCCGAATAATCGTATGGCCCATGCGGCATCGTTGGCGGTGGCGGAAGCTCCAGGTCGGGAATATAATCCTCTATTTATTTGCGGTGGAGTGGGCTTAGGGAAGACCCATTTGATGCAGGCGATCGGGTATTACCGGGTGCAAATTGATCCTAAATGTCAGGTTTTTTATATTTCGACGGAGCAGTTTACCAATGATCTGGTGTTGGCGTTGAAACAGGATAGCATTCAAAATTTTCGGGATCATTATCGATCGGCGGATTTGTTATTGGTGGATGATATTCAATTTATTGAGGGCCAGGAGTACACCCAGGAGGAATTTTTTCATACTTTTAATAGTCTCCATGAGTCGGGGAAACAGGTGGTGCTGGCTTCCGATCGCCCGCCAAATAAAATTCCTGGCCTAGAGGATCGCCTCAGTTCTCGTTTTTCGATGGGTTTAATTACGGATATTCAATCTCCAGATTTGGAAACCCGCATGGCAATTTTGATGAAAAGGCGGAGGATGAAAACATCGAGATGGAAAGGGATGTGGTGAATTATATTGCGAGTCATTTTACGTCTAATATTCGAGAGTTGGAGGGGGCTTTGACTAGGGCGATCGCGTATACATCGTTAGCTGGGGTACCGATGACAGTGGAAAACATTACCCCCGTACTTAATCCTCCGGTGGAAAAGGCAAAAAGTACCCCAGAAATCATTTTGAAAGTAATTTCAGAAAAAATGGCTGTGGCGATCGAGGAGTTGAAGGGAAATTCTCGCCGACGGGAAATTAGTACGGCCCGTCAAATTGGCATGTATTTGATGCGGCAACATACGGATTTGAGCTTACCCCGCATTGGGGAGGCCTTTGGCGGCAAGGATCACACCACCGTAATTTATAGCTGTGAAAAGATTGCTGCTAACCAAAAAAAAGATATTAAATTAGCCCAAACAGTACGGGAGCTGAGCGATCAAATTAATTTTTTGAGCCAATGAACTAAATTAGGAGCTAAAGGGTCAATCAATTATATCGGTGTAAATTCTAAGCCGAGGCGGAAGAAAGAAGCAAATATAAGCTACAGTGTAATCCACCTACCGATAGAAACCTCACCGACGTTACTCCAACATAGCCTGAGAAGTGAATGTTTGATTTGCTTGTACCCATACTCCTAGCCCAAAAAAATCCAGTTTTTGTACCAGTGGAACCATCGGCTCAGGAAATGTTAACCATGCCCAAAGAGCCGTCCTGGGATACCCCCATCGAGGACAATCCAGAGGAAGTACCGGAAATTCCAACCTTTAGGATCCCCATTTCCCCAATCGTGGAAGACTACCAACCTATTTTTCCGTTACCGGGTAATCTCGATCAAGTGCCTGTTTTTAATAGCAATAGCCCTGAGGTGATTAGCCAAGAGGGAATTTTATTATCCACCTTTCCCAAGGGGAGTAAGGCGTTTCCCGCAGCCCATTTAGACATGCCCTTATCGGGACGTTTTGATATTTTTACCCACCATATCTCCCGTCCGGCGGTGGAACGGAAACCCCTTTACCAGGGCTTAATTGTTAATAATCCCAGCGGTCAACCCCGGACGTTACGGGTGCTACAGGGTTTAAGTTATCTTAATAGCACGGATGCACCGTTTCGGGAATTATTACCCTTTGTGCGGGATCCCGATGGGGATGTGTTTTCGGGGCCCGGCTCCCGTTTAGTGGGGGACTTGTTACGGGGTAAAAATCAAGACGATATTTTCCCAACGGAGTTACGTATTGAGCCCTACACAAGCCAAGTTTTATTTAGTTTACCGATTCCTCCTAGTAGTGCTCG
>JAAUPO010000490.1 GCA_012033095.1 Synechococcaceae cyanobacterium RL_1_2
CTGCAATACACCGCAAAGTCATGCTTTTCCCGGAACCGGATGGGCCCAGAATGCCTAGGGGTTGGGTGAGATCTGCTGTAAATGCCACATCTAGGGAAAATTGCTGTAATTGTTTTCGTAAGTTAACTTGTAGGCCGAACGGTGGAGCACCGGGGTGATCAACCTTAGTACTCAAGTTAGGGCGGCATTCCCCACGGGGGCATTTACGGTGATCCAAGAGTCCCTCCAACCAAACTATGCCATGGCTAAGCCAGATGGCTCCTTTCCCTAGGATAGTTTGGCCACTAATGCCCCTGGGGTTATTGGTATAGGCCACGATCGCCATCACACCAAAACTAATGGCCACCATGATCATTACCCATCCGGCGGCGGTGGCCATCTCCCCCGATTCAGCCGCAACGTAGATAGCTAAGGGGATAGTTTGGGTTTTATGGGGAATATTCCCAGCAATCATTAACGTTGCGCCAAACTCCCCTAGGGCCCTGGCAAAACTTAGCACCAGGCCGGTTAAAACCCCTGGCCAGCCAAAGGTAATAAAATTTCCCGAAAAATTTGTCCTTCCTTCGCCCCTAGGGTTCTAGCACAGTCCAGTAAATCCTGATCGACTTGGTTAAAAGCCCCGATGCTACAACGATACATTAATGGTAAAGCAATAATCGTCGCAGCAATCACAGTCCCAGACCAAGTAAAAATAGGATTGAGACCCCATTGGTTTAATAGGCGACCTAGGGGACTAGCCATGCCGAACCCAAACAATAATAAAAAACCCATCACACTGGGGGGCAACACGATCGGTAAGGTCAAAATACTATCAATTAAATGTTTGCCCCTACCTTTATAGCTAAACATGATGCTCGCGATCGCCAACCCCAAGCAAAAAACGATCGCAGTAGCGAGGCAGGTAGTTTTCAGGGAAATCCAGAGGGGAGATAGCACTAATTCTATTTCTATGAATAGGTGGGTAAGAACAGATAATGGTAATTATGAAATTTTAGCCCTAACTACTAGGACAAAAGTTGCGTCAAAAAACTTTAAATATGTCTGGGAGATTTACCCGGTAAGGATTACAATCGATTTCGCTAGAGTGCTTGTGTCGCAAGGGTTTAAGTTTTTTCCGTAGTTAAATTTTAGCCATTCAAAAACCCTACTTTGACCATCGAGCAGATCTTAAAAGTAGGGCATTAATTAATTATATTTATAATTTTATTTTAGTTTTATTTATACTTTTATCCTTGTAGCAGTTTAATTAATCAAATAACAAAATGTTGGTTTAATTGAGCCGCAATTATTACTATCCCTAAACCTAGGTAATTTGGGAGATTACAACGCTACTATTTAGTAACTCTTTAGTCTTAATTTAGCTTAGCAAGAAGGTCATTTCTAATAAGCACCGTTATCCTTCGGAAATAAAACAACCCCAAAGGTTTTAGCAATAATCACTAAATCTAAAAACCAACTATAGTTAGTGGCATAATGGGAATCGATTCTTACCCTTAAACTATAGGGAATATCGTTACGACCAGAGACTTGCCAGAGACCAGTGATGCCGGGTCGAATGGTTAAAACCCTTGCCATTCTTGAACCATATCGATGGGTTTCGTTGGGGACTAGAGGTCTGGGGCCCACTACGCTCATATCCCCTTTTAGTACATTCCAAAATTGGGGAAATTCATCTAGGCTGGTAAGACGTAAAAATTTACCGATCCAAGTGATGCGGGGATCATTTTTTAACTTAAAATCCCGTTCAAATTCAGCTCGCATGGCTGGAGATGCGGCCAAAATTGACTCCAATACTTGATCTGCATTAATCACCATGGTGCGGAATTTAATACAATTAAACCGTTTAAAATCTTTGCCTACTCTCGTTTGGACAAAAAAAACCGGGCCGGGGGGAACTTAAGGCAATCAGTAAAGCCACAATGCCATAAAGGGGTGCTCCTAGGGTTAGTACCGTTGCAGAAAAAACTATGTCAAATAGTCGCTTCATAAACTTTCTGTCGATCTTTATACCTTTAAGACCCTTTAAAGCGGCTCTTTGTAAAGATTTGACAGGGATAAGTTGGCTATTAATAGTCATCTTACTCCTAAATAATTGTTCATCTCACACCAAATAATTTAATGATCATAAACGCATTCGAGAATAATGATCGATTCTTAGGTGACAAAATTCTATCTTTTTTGGTAGTTTACTGGGGCAGACACTGTTCAATAAATTGACTGTACCGATCGCGAAATACCTCGACAGAAAATTTTTCGGCATTAATGCGACAGTCCATAGGGGATATTTGGGGGGATAAGTTTTCAAAATCCTGAATCGCCTTAATCAAACTTTGGGGGGTTTGCTCTGGAAATAAAATGCCGGTTTTGCCCTGGTTCACAGTTTCTTTCGTGCCACCGCGATCGTAAGCAATGACCGGGGTTCCGGCTGCTTGGGCCTCTAACGGAGCAATGCCAAAATCTTCACAGGCAGCATAAACAAAAGCTTTAGCTTGGGCCATATATTGAGCGACGGTGGCATTGTCTTGGTAGCCTAATAGTTGAATATTTGGTTTAGCGATCGCTTGTAACGATTTTAGGTCTGGGCCAGTGCCAATAATGATTAAAGGTTTATTAATTGTGTTGAATGCTTCGACAATTAATTTAATTTGCTTATAACCAACTAAACGGGAAACGGTGAGATAAAAATCTTCTTTTTGATGGGAAAAATAAAAGCGATCGGTATTAACGGGGGGATAGATCACGGTGGCCGATCGCCGATAACATTTTTCAATGCGGCGGGCAATGTGGTGGGAGTTGGCAATGAAGTAATCCACCCGATTAGCGGAGATCGCATCCCATTGCCTCAAGCGATGGAGCAAATATTTAGTAGCAATCCCCGGCAACCCTTGACCTAAACGACTGGTGGCGAGGTAATTAAATGTTAAATCCCAGCCATAACGCATGGGGCTATGGCAATAACAAATGTGGGTTTGGTGGGATGGGTAATCACCCCTTTGGCCACCGCATGGGAGAGCTTAAAATTACG
>JAAUPO010000052.1 GCA_012033095.1 Synechococcaceae cyanobacterium RL_1_2
GGAAAATTATTCGGTGCAATTTCACCGACCCAAAACCATGGCTATCTTCGGGTTAATATTCGCGAGGGTAAAGTCACTCAGAAAGAAGCAAAGCCAACACGTCAGGGCAAAAACGATCCTTGTGGTGAGATGGAAGGTCTTTTATCTATTTCGTTCTCCCCTGAAGTTTCTTCTAATATTTCAAAACCAATTGAATCCTTAACTAAAAATTTAACGTGGCTAATGTTTAATTTGGGGTGGCTTTGGTCAGGGTGCAAGGCGACCTTGTTATTCCCGAAAAAATAGTGCTAGTCAACGTGCCCCATGGTGGCGAGGCTCCACATTTTTTTTTAAGAATCAGATCCCTGGCAAGATCCAGAGGATATGACCGCTAAGAATTTTGCAAAACTTTTTAAAGGTCGTTTACGTAATTTTTATAATGCCCTAGCTCAAATTACTCAGCAAAATATCGATCCTCAGAGACTACAGAATTGTGGTCAAATTAATCGAGGTACTTGGCACGAAGCCGCTGATACCAACTGCCGTATTGTAATTGCCAGTGGTAGAGAAGAATTCGGAAAATCCTTTGCCTTAGCCCAGCTTCATCATCAACGATTTAAGGTTAATGGTAACTATGATGGCAATCTTTGCGGTCAAGTCCAAGGAGGTGTCAAAGCTTCCCCTGTATGGATTGTGGATTTAGATGAATATCAAGTTGTCACAATTTTTGGGGTCGAACGGCTTCACCACGTAGTGATTATTTACAAAGTCTAAATCAAGCAATTCAAGTGTTTCCATTTCAATAAACTCTAATACAACTTTTCAACTCATTATGAATAAAATTCTTGTTGCAACCATTGGTACTCGTGAGTTGATGTTTCAAGTCGATGATGGTACTTGGTATAACGTAGGCAATGACCGCCAGGACGATGATATTATTAGTCAACAAAATCAAGTTACTGCAAGTTTAGGCTTAGACTGGGAAGAATATAAATCCTATCGTAAGCTGACAAAATATCTCCTTGATAATTTAGAACAATATCAAAATCGCATTAAGCCTGTTATTTGGGGTAAGCTTTTTCAAGATTTGCAGGGAGAATTAAAAAAAGTTTATCTCCTCTGCACAGATCAACCAGAAAGCGTTTCCTTTAGGACAAGAGATACTATCTATGGGGGTCAGATTATTGCTCACTTTTTAAAAAAGCTGGGTCTGGATGTTGAAATTATTACCTTCGGGAAAGATGGCATTAACCCCAGTGATTTTGAACAGATGTTTCGATGGTGGCAACGTGTTTGGGATCAGCAGATTATTGTGGACAATGATGACCTTATTCTTTGTTTGAAAGGTGGCGTTGGTCAAACGGCTGAAGCGGGGAGAACTTCTGCGTTAGGTTTTTTTGGAGAAAGAGTAGAATTTTATGATTCCCAAGAAAACCAAAAACTCAATCAACAAGGGATGCCCTCGGAATATATCGGCCCAACCCTTGGGGCGAACTATCTCTGGAGTCGTGTACAAAAACAAGCTTTAGAACTGCTCAAAAATCATAACTATCTTGCTGTGCAAGGATTATTAGCAGCTTATTTCAAGCAAGATACTAAGGGATGGGGTTCTACACCTACTTTGCTAAAGGGAGCGATCGCTTGGAATCAGGGACAGTTTGATACATTTTTTAAACATGTCAAAAATGATTTAGACAATTCCCAAAAATCCCAAGACCAAAACTATTGGTGGCAAGCCTATGAACAAGCTTATACTGCTGTAATTCGTCTCAAACAAGACAATACAACAGAAGCAATGTTGCATAGTTTTAGAACAATTGAAGGTCTAATTTATGAATGGATACAAGAAAAATTTAAGAAATATATCAACTACGTAGATAGTCAAGGCACTTCATATCCTGTATTGAAAAACAATATTTTATCAATCTATCCCAATCTAAGGGATTTGTTTGAACGATTCGATCAAGAGAATAAAGGCACTGTTAAAATTAGTGGTGAAGTGCAAGCAGCCCTGGTTTTACAAACGATTCCCGAGGCAGGTCAAGACCCCGATTTTAAGGCATGGAATAGTAAAAATGCGAGGGATACTCGTAATCGTTTATCCCATAGATTAGGGGGTATTGATAAACGGGACTTGTTTCTCGCTTGGGGTACGGATATTCATAAGCCAGAACATTGGCAACAAAGGTTATTAGGTTGCATTAATTTAATCACAGGTCAAACTTTTAGTACTTTTGAACAGGCGAGTTTATTCCCCATCATTCATCATCAGCTTCAGAAAAAAATCAACAATTATCAGGTGTGATGATCTGCGATCTGTAAACGGCGTTGGTTGATATGGGCGGTGGGCGATCGCCCTTTAATCGGTTATGAATAGAAGTATTGTTACTTCAGATGAAGATCAAAAATCAATTAACCCCTAGCATTTTACAGATAGTAATTATTATCTCATCCCAAATTGGCTTGAATAGGCATCCTATGAATTTGTGAAAAGACTATATAGCAAAGATTTCACAATTTTATCGTCTGTCCTATTTTATAAAATTGGTATTAGAAGACAACAATTTAATTTGATTGATCATGCAACATTAAGATGAACAGCTATAGTACGATACACCACCAGCTTTGAAAAATTCCCTAGGTTTTAGGCAATAATATTTAGCCTCTACTGCCTCGGATTGCTCATCATAGGGCTGACTAAAGACCGTTTGTAATTCTTTAACTAAGGCGTAGTCCCCCTGCATCGCTTGTTGATAGGCCGGGACAATTAACCATTCTCGCCAAGTATATTTAGGGTTTGTTTGTTTCATCTTGGTTGATATTTCAGCCAAATTCCCATCGTTCATGATCAGCTCACGCCAACGGTGTAACCAAGCTTGCCATTGCTCCTCAACTTGGGGCGAAATTTCGTTATAAAAGCTCTTTTTCAGTGGGGAGATATCCTCTGGAATGTGGGATAACTCACGGAAGAAAATGGTGTAATCTACCTCTGTATGGGCCATCAACTCCATTAATTGGTCAAATAACGTTGAGGGATATTGACTCAAACCAAGTTTAGCCGCCCACATTTGTTGGATTTTGGTTTGCATTGTTGCGGCAAAACCACGACCTACTTGGTCAAATTGTTCTAACGCTTCAGCATCTTCGGCTAGTAGGGGTCTTACGGATTTCCAAAACATCTGGAAATTAGCTTCTGCCGCGATCGATTGATTAAAGAAAGAAAAATGTTGGCCGCCCCCAGTCCAAGGTTGAAACTTGGGATCAAACAGTTCACAAAACCCAAAGGGGCCATAATCGAGGGTAAGACACCCAGCCGCGCAATTGTCACTATTAAAATTTCCCTGGCAATAACCAACCCGTAACCAATTAGCCACCAACGAAGTTAAACGATCGCGAAATAGCTTGGCTAACTCAACTAATTGGTCGGCAAAAGGAAGGTTTGGAGTGATGTCCCTTTTGTACTCCCGTTCGATTAAATGGGAGACGATCATACCTAACTCTTCTAAGGCTTTGGGGTGGGCATTACTGCGATCGCGGCGGGCAAATAACTCTAACTGACCAACCCGCAAAAAAGATGGTGCCACACGAGTGGAAATAGCCACAGGATTGTTCACCAAAATATCAGGATCAAAGGAATAAGCATCAGGGGAATACCAAGGCCGGGCAACGGTTTCAGCTTTAGAAACATACAAAGTTAAAGAGCGCGAAGTAGGAATCCCTAACGCATGCATATACTCTTGGGCCAGAAACTCCCGCACACTGGAACGTAGGACAGCTCGTCCATCACCCCCACGACCATAAGGCGTTGGGCCACCACCTTTCAATTGCATTTCCCAACGCTGACCCTTGAATAGGCCTTCAAACACCGATATCGCCCGACCATCCCCATAACCATTCCCAGTGCCAAAGGGACAATTTTGGATATATTCCGTACCATAAATTGATAAAGCATAACCCGTCGCCCAACCCACCTGACGCATCGGTTCATGGGCCGCAGTGATATCCCCAGAAAATAGCCGACAAAATTCTCATCCATCGCCAGTTCATCCCCTAACCCCAGCTCCCCAAAGAGAGTGCTGCTATGGGTTACATATTCTGCTTCTGGGATTGGCGTGGGGGTCACAGGAACAAAATGACCCGAAAACACCTGACGAGGATGGTGATCATTTCCATCTGCGGTGGCATCAGGGTCGGCATTTAATGTATTCATCAAGGAATAATCCACCAATTGCACAAACTCATCGAAGGTGGTGACGTTGGTCTTAACAGATGGTTGAGATGAATAGGGCATGGTTACTAGCGTCCGTAGGGTGGGGAAAGATACATGGTTACCGAATAACTTTCTAGAGGCTAGCATATTCAAGATGGGGCTTTCCAGCCTAATTGAATTGTGGGTAAACCCCAAAAAAAACTCCCTGACAATCCACTTAACCCACCCATCAGGAGCAGATAGGATTTGGGGTCATTCATTGACTTTAATCAGGAGCTAGGTAAAAAGCTTGATATTTAGCGATCGAGGAGGGAAAACAATGCCCTATGCTCTTTCCTTTGTGGTGCGAAGAGGAGTTTTCACCACACCATTTTCAAGCATCTTCCTCGGAGACTTCCCTAACTTTTTACTTATCAAAAATCCTATAAAATAAATTCTAAAAATCAGGAATTACATAGGCACAATAACCTCCTAGACCTGGGCCACTTATGTGGGAAATCGCTGCCGTCAACTCATAGGGATAATCACTACGGTTTCAAACCCCAAAACACCATTATCTTTCATTACGAAACTAGCAATCCAGTCAGTTTGATATTTGACGAAATCTACATTTCCTATACCACCACCCTGTACCGCCACAGTGAGAAAATATTTGATTAGCATAACTTTTCAACAGAACGGATGACGCAAGAATATTTTCAGCAACACTGTCTGCTCGTTTTGAGCTTCCATCTGCCTTTATAGAACCCATGTGAGATCTTGATCTTGAACCATAAAGCTTTCAGGTATATCGCTTTTAACGGTCAATGAACAGTAAGAGTTGAGCCGAACAAACCTTACTCAAAATGAACCTGATCAGCCTGAAATCAATATAGTTCAAGCATTACAAACCTACCGATAGACACCAAATGGGTTCTATAGATATACGTTCTATAGATATACAAGATATACATAGATATATCGGTTTGGAAAATTTTAGCCCTTTTTATATACACCCTTAACCCTGCCAAGCTTTTAGTCTTCTTAACCTAAAAAAATATTTCAGTCCCATTACTATCTCTGTTTTGCCACTTTGACCCCAACAAAGAAAGCTAACTTCGATTATTGATCGAACAAAATAGTTTATTTGAACTATTAATAGAACCAACACAATGATTAATTAATCATTAAAATTTATGGATAATTTAGGCTGTGTCAACGGGGTTACATACTCAATATTATGGCACCATCCCAGGGATCGTAAGGTCATGGAGAGACGCGATCGCCCAGAAAAAGCCAGCAAAGGATTGTTAAATAGCCGTAAATAACTGTTTATAAATAACAAAAGGATTTGATACATATCAGTTAAGATTAAGGGTAGCGACCCTTCCCCGTGTTGAGAGTGCCATGGCTACATCTTGCCCCCCCACCCCCTTTTCTGTGGAATTACCCGATTGGCTACAAACCTGTTTAAGTAATCCCCAAAGTGGCGATGATAATTTGGTTTGTCGTTCTTTTAATTACGCCTACCAATTGCACCAAGATCAGTTTAGAAAATCAGGGGAACCCTATATTGCCCATCCGGTAGCGGTGGCTTCGGTATTGAGGGATCTACAAGGGGGCAGTCATATGATTGCAGCGGGCTTTTTACATGATGTGGTGGAGGATACCGACGTTACCACTGAAGATATTCGAGAGATGTTTGGGGATGAAGTCGCCCATCTTGTGGATGGGGTCACCAAACTATCTAAATTTAACTTTTCTAGCAATCAAGAACGTCAAGCGGAAAACTTTAGGCGCATGTTCTTGGCCATGGCCGAAGACGTACGGGTGATCGTCGTCAAGCTCGCCGATCGCTTACATAATATGCGAACCCTGGAGCATGTTAGCCCTGAAAAACAAGTTATTAAAGCAAAAGAAACCAGGGATATTTTTGCCCCCCTAGCCAATCGTTTAGGGATATGGCGCATCAAATGGGAATTAGAGGATCTCTGTTTTAAATATCTCGAACCAGAGGATTACCAACAGGTCAAACAACTGATCTCCGATCGCCGCATTAACCGCGAACAAAAACTTCGGGATGCCATTATGTGCATCCGTCTTCGCTTAGATGAAATGGGGCTCAAGGTTTATGAAATCAAGGGCCGCCCCAAGCACCTCTATGGCATTTACAACAAAATGAAAAGCCAACATAAGGGCTTTGACGAAATTTTTGATATTGCGGGCATTCGGATCATCGTTGATACCAAGGATGAATGTTATCGGGCGTTGGCGGTGGTGCATGACGAATTTAAACCCATTCCCAATCGCTTCAAAGATTACATTGGCTTACCAAAGGCCAATCTTTATCAATCCCTACATACTACGGTTATCGGTTTAAATGGTCGTCCGTTAGAAGTACAAATTCGGACTTTAGAAATGCATCAGGTGGCAGAATACGGTATTGCCGCCCATTGGAAATATAAGGAAACTGGAGGATCTAGCAATACTCCCCTCGATGCTAAGGACGAAAAATTTAGTTGGCTACGACAATTACTGGAGTGGCAAAATGATCTCAAAGATGCCCAGGAGTACGTAGATAATCTACGGGATAACCTGTTTGAAGATGACGTGTATGTGTTTACCCCCAGGGGGGATTTGATTGCCCTAGCCCATGGTTCCACCTCGGTGGATTTTGCCTATCGTATCCATACGGAAGTGGGAAACCAGATGAAAGGGGTACGGATTAATGGTCAATGGTCAGTGCTGGACACCAAATTAAAAAATGGGGACATTGTAGAAATTATCACCCAAAAAAATACCCATCCCAGTGCTGATTGGCTCAATTTTGTGGTTACCCCTGGGGCCCGAAATAAAATTCGTCAATGGTATAAACGGTTCCATCGCGAAGAAAATATTAACCATGGCCGGGAGTTATTGGAACGGGAATTAGGGAAACGGGGTTTAGATGCCCTGCTCAAATCTGACCCCATGCTCGATGTGGCAAAAAAATGTAATTACCAAAGCGTTGATGATCTGTTGGCAGCGTTGGGTTACGGAGAAGTCACCATCAATCAAGTGGTTAACCGCATTCGGGATTTTGTGAAAACAGAGCAAAAACTTCACGAGCAACCGGATAAAAAGGAAAAAGAATTAATTGCGGATCTTAATGGTGCCGCTACGATTAAGGGTAAGAGTAAACCGATTAAGGATCCCATTATTGGGGTTGAGGGTTTATTGCACCATATGGCGGGGTGTTGCCATCCTTTACCCGGAGAACCGATCGTGGGGGTGGTGACTAGGGATTCGAGTAAAGGTATTTCGATCCATCGTCAGGGGTGTTCTAATTTGGATAGTTTAGAACCCGATCGCCTCTTACCCGTGAGCTGGAATCCAAACCCAGAAGAGGGTCGTCCCCGCACCTATCCAGTTAACCTCAAAATTCAAGCCCTCGATCGCGTGGGGGTCTTTAAGGACATCTTAGCCAAAGTGAGCGATCAAAAAATTAATATCCGTAATGCTGGGGTCAAAACGGGCAAAGATAAACCGGCCATTATTTCCCTAAGCATTGATATCTGCGATCGCCATCAGTTGGAGCATACCATCAGCCAAATTCGGAAAATGGGGGACATTCTCAATGTTTGTCGGGTTCAAGATTTAAACTGATAACTTAACTGATAACTCATCCACTGCGACCCTAACTAGGTTTAGTTCAGGTCGGGGAAATAGATCTGATGGTGAATAAGATCCAAACAATTTATCAGGCTTGGCTATCAGGCCATTATCCGACCGCCCAGGATTACGAAACCCTGCTCACCGATGCGATCGCCACAGAACCATGGTCACTGCTTTTTGATTGGCCCATAGACCTGGCTTTGATGCACCATCGCGGTGGGGAATTCATCTCGATCGCCCCAACTATTCTACAAAAAGCCGCCACGTTAAACTTACATAATGAAGATCAAGTTCGATCTAACCTCTGGCATTTATGGTTACCCTTAGCCCAACGGCTCCAGGAACTGAAGAGCAATCAAACTAAACCCCTCATTCAAGGCTTACTGGGGGGCAAGGCACAGGCAAAACGACCCTGACCCAAATGCTACAGGTGATTTTACAGAGCTGGGGCTATAGCTGTTTATGTTTATCATTGGATGATCTTTACCAGACCTACCGTGATCGCGAATTATTGCGCCAACAACGACCAGATCTAATTTGGCGGGGGCCTCCTGGTACCCATGATATTGCGTTAGGAGAACGACTGCTGGCGGAATTAATTGAACAAACACCATCCATTGCCATTCCCCGTTTTGACAAATCCCTCCATGGAGGAGCCGCGATCGCGTTGAACCAGAATTAATTACAGCCGTTGATATTGTGTTGTTTGAGGGTTGGTTTGTGGGTTGTCGCCCGATCTCCGCCCCCATTGTTTGATACCGCCCCCGCCCCCATCAGCACGGAGGCAGAGCGGCAATTTGCCCGCAGGAGCAATCAATCATTACAACAATACTTACCCCTCTGGGATTATCTTGATTCCTTGTGGGTATTGAGGCCCCAGGATTATCGGTGGAGCAAACTATGGCGATGGGAAGCAGAACAAGCGATGAAAGCCCAAGGGCAATCAGGCATGGACGACCAGCAATTAGAGCAATTTGTGGATTACTTTTGGCGATCGCTTCATCCCCAACTATTCATTGATCCCCTAACACACCAACCCTCCAGGGCAGACCTCATCATTGACTTGGATCGTCACCATCGTCCAATCAAGATCTATGGCCCTACCCCAGCTATCCCTAAAGAATAAGAATTTAATAACATCTAAAACTTATAGTCAATTGAATTTAGTATAGGATTTTTTCTCCTTGCTATAGGCTAATTTTAGCTACTATTTATTTCCCGTAATTATTCGAAAAGACTATAAATATCGATGGGTTACGCTCCCTTGAAGGAT
>JAAUPO010000491.1 GCA_012033095.1 Synechococcaceae cyanobacterium RL_1_2
ATTATCCGTTGAGCATTACCATCATTGCCAAAGTGAAGCTCTTTTTTAAGTTAGGACTTACGCCCAAGCCCTCTAAATTCCCCAAATTTGGCGGACTTGCTTGAACGATTGTCCCCAAACAGTCCCAAACATCATGGTTCCCAGGACAGAATCAACATTTTTGCGCAAGTCCTGTAAGTAAACAACGATAGACGATAAAAATTGTGCTCTCTTTTTTGTCATGGTGAGAACTAACTTCACATCAATGATCCCTGTAACCATTGTCCGTCAAAGGTTTAGTTCCTTATGATCTAATGGACGATTAACATTGGAATTTCGGTAGTCCTGTACAACTAAGGATCAGGAAGATTAAACCCCTTGATAATCAATTATCCTGGGTCTAAATATCTTTACAGCTTTAGCACTACCGGAATTTCGATTAAAACAAAGATCGCGATCCCATTAATGCTCTTACCCGATCGCCCCGATCAACCCAGATTAACTTTATTCCGAAAATGTCAGAAGAGAGATAAAACTTCAGCCCTATTGAGCTATGTTTTTTGATAGCTATAACTATGCTGGGTTCTAAAGCTTAAGTTGAGCTAATCGAGCCAAGGTTTGATCCGATTCCAATAAATGCTCAAAACTGCGAGCTTTAAGGGGGGGGCTAAATAAATAACCTTGAATCACATCACAATCAAACCTTTTGAGAATTTTTAATTCCTGCTCTGTTTCCACCCCTTCCCCTACCACCGTTAAGTTTAGGTTGTGGGCTAGTTCAATAATGGCCTTGGTAATGGCTTCATTACGATCATTACGATCGATCTGATGAATGAAGGAACGATCTATTTTCAAAATATGAAACGGAAATTGTTGGAGGTAAGCCAGGGAAGAATAACCTGTGCCAAAATCATCGATCGCGACTTTAATACCCATTTCCGCCAATTGTCTTAATTTTCTAACGGCAAATGCTGGGTGTTGCACAAGGGTACTTTCCGTAATTTCCAATTCAATACAATCGGTCTTAACCGCTGCATTTTTAAAAATGGACACTAGTTTATTGCAAATATCCCGTTGATTAAATTGGCGAGCGGATAGGTTGATCGATAATTTCAATTTATGCCACCCTTTGCTATGCCATTTTTTCAGTTGCAAACAGGCTTGCTCTAAAATCCAGTTCCCAATCGGTTCAATTAAACCAGTTTCCTCCGCGATCGGGATAAATTTACCCGGCGGGATATCACCACGGTGGGGGTGATGCCAACGAATTAAAGCCTCGGCACAGATCACATCACCCGTAAAGAGATCAACTTGGGGTTGGTACACCACCTCCAACTGCTCCCGTTCAATAGCATGGCGTAAGTCCGCTTCCAATTGCAATTGGGCCTTATTTTGCAGATCTAGCACTTCCGAAAAGAAATCCCAACTATTACCCCCATCTTCCTGAATCCGTTTCGTAACTTTTTCCCATGGTTAAGGAGCTTATCAATTTTGCTATCGTCCCGAGGATAAAGGGCAATCCCCATACTCAACGTCACAAAAATTTCTTTATCATTAATTAAAAAAGGCTCATTAAACTCCCGAATCAGCACCTTGGCTACCTGTTCTACCTGTTGCTTATGCTCCACCGGTAAGATCACGATCGCAAATTCATCATTATTTAAACGGGCGATCACATCTTGATTATCAAGGCACGTCTTAAAGCGATCGCTAACAAGTTTAATCAGCTCATCAGTCCGTTCCTGCCCAATCCCCTGACTGATGTTTTTAAACCGGTCTAACGTCACATAAAAAACAGGAATAATCAACGAAAAATGATAGACCTTATTGACCACAATATCTAAAAATTTCTCTTGCAGAGTCTGTTGATTAGGCAGCCCTGTCAACGAGTCATAGTGCAGAATATAATCTATTTGTTCCTTCAGACTAGAGAACTTTTCACCATAGTGGTTAGCCAATAATTCACTTTTTGCCAATTGGCTTTTGACGGCTCCCACCAATTCATTTTTAGTAAAAGGCTTAATTAAATAATCATCCGCCCCAATTTCCATCCCCCGCCGTTGATCTTCCCGCGTCGATCGTGCAGTTAGAAAAATAAACGGCACAGTTTTGATTTCCCCCACATCCGTTCTAATGCGACTGAGCACATCAAACCCTTCAATATCCGGCATCATCACATCGCTGATAATGAGATCAATTTTATGTTTATGGGCCAATTCCAATCCTTGAGTACCATTTTGCGCAGTAATTACATCAAACCCTTCAATGGTAAGGATTCGATTAATAATTTCTAAAACAGGATTTTCGTCTTCGATAACTAGAATGGTGCTCATAAACCCAAGGGGATAATAAATTTAAGACTGATTAAACAAGCTGTACATTTGAGACTAAACTAATTCGTCTCGTCAACCATGGCTAGATTCAAGGGGATGCTTGATTTATTAGCAAAGAAGCTTGTTCCAATCTCCCTACCACAAAATTATAGTTCTAGTCTAACTCGGATTATTAGTGTTTGTTGTTATAAAGTGAGTTGTGAGTTGTGGCTTCATTAAAACTAGGATCCCTTAACTACAGGACAAAAACCTTAAACCCTTGAGACACAAGCAATTTAGCGGCATCGATTGTAATCATTGCCGCGTAAAGTTCTCAGACCTATTTACAGTTTTTTTGCGCAACTTTTGTCCTATAGCAATCCTAGGTCGCGCTAAAGCTGTAAGGCTTAGAGGGGGACAAACTACTTCTATCGTTTATATAACAACGTTTTCAGCGATTAAATTCTCAGAATAATAAAACGGCTTTTTCTACATAATGACTTCCGTATCAATTGCAAAATTAGAAAGGCTTATTTTTCGTTAGTTAAATAATTGTGAGGACAATATCCCATCTTCATTCTCAACACAAATCAAATACTACAGTTGTTGTTATACAAGGTTTTGATGCCTGTTGTCCCCTTTTAAGGCTGTAAGGATATTTAGACCCAGGATAATTGATTATCAAGGGGTTTAATCTTCTTGATCCTTACTTGTATAGGACTACCTA
>JAAUPO010000492.1 GCA_012033095.1 Synechococcaceae cyanobacterium RL_1_2
ATGGGGAGATTTAGGGGGCGACTCAACAACATTTGATACTTTTCAAACACGTTCTAAATCTATTTGGATTTTAGATTTTAGTTAATTTCTAACTACTAGGACAAAAACTGGAAAAGATTGTTAAAAGGGGGTTTGAGAGAAATAAGCAAAAATCAAACAAACCCCCATGAACCAGATTAACCTGCTCCGTAAAGAATTAAAAACCTATCTTCCGTGGCATGGAGCACGGCTAGCATTCCTGGCAATGTTCATCGTAGCTCTGTTCAAAGCCAAAACAGTGAACTTAGCTGAATTAGCGGTAGTAATGCCCAACAACAGAGTAGAACAGACCAACAGTAAGCGAATCTATAGGTTCTTCCGGCATTATGAGTTTGAACAAAAAACCATAACTAGTGCCCTGGTGAAAATGCTAGATATTCCCGAACCCTGGACATTAAGTCTAGACCGAACCAACTGGTCTTTTGGAGAGTTTCACATCAATATTCTAGTACTGGGAGTAGTATACCAAGGCATGGCTATTCCCTTAGTGTGGACAATGCTAGACAAACAGGGCAATAGCAATACGGAGGAGAGAATGGACTTAATGGATAGATTTGAAGCTCAATTTCCCGGTGTGAGAGTGAAATACCTCACCGCCGACCGAGAGTTCATTGGGAAAGAATGGTTCAGCTATTTGATGCTGTCCCCAGCTATACCGATGTTAATCCGTATCAAAAAGAATCTTTTGATTAGTTCTGCTTCAGGAAAAACTAAACAATCGGCGAAGAATTATTTTCGAGATGTGGCCATAGGTAGTTCCCGATTACTGAGTAAACCCCGATGGTTATGTGGTCGTCGTTTATGGGTTCATGGTACTCGTTTACCAGATAATCAACTTTTGATTTTAGTGACCCAAAAACGACCCCTCACTCCTCTAGACGACTATGCTCAACGCTGGGGCATTGAGACCCTGTTTGGAGTATTCAAGACCCGTGGCTTTTGTTTAGAATCCACCCATTTCACTGACCAGGAGCGATTGAGTAAGTTGGTTGCTATTCTCACTTTGGCTATAGTTTGGGCTTTCAAGACCGGTTTATGGCTCCACAAACACAAGCCTATTCCCACTAAAAAGCATGGTTACAAGGCTAAGAGTTTTTTCCGCCATGGTTTTGATTTTATGCGCCGCATTTTTTCTAAATCCCTTTGCTCCTACCAGGAATTTTCCTCTATTCTCCTTTGTTTGAGCCCTTCTCCACTTTTTTGTCCTAGTAGTTAGAAAGACTATATATAAATATACAAATATTCTGACAAATATTCTTTGGTAGAGAGCGACGATGATCCAACCGTCCCAATCCTTCAATCATGGTAGCGAGGGCTATACTGTTTATGGTCAGGACTTACGCAAAAATTTCGATTCTGTCCTGGAAACCATGATGTTTGGGGCAATTGTTCAATGGTTCAATTGTTCAAACAAGTCCCCAAAATTTGGGGGATTTAGAGGGCTTGTGCGTAAGTCCTAATGGTGAAAAGGATGGGTGGTCAGGGTAAACAGTCGCTATTTTGCCAACTAACAGCCCCTAAAGCTAGCAATTTTGGACAAATTTGGAGGACATTGAAAGAATTTATCCCCTAAATTAAGCCTAATTTGGCCTAATTTAGGGTGGTGCTTTTCCCATAGTCTTCCAAGATTAACCAAGAGCAATCCGATTACTAAAATTTACTGATAAAAAACAATTTAGGCCAGTAATTCACGGTAAATTAACCCTCCAGATTGCTGTTTCTATCATAATTTCAATTCCTAGAGTGTTCATGAGCGAAGAATTTAAAAAGCTGATCAAAAAAGTAGGTAGTGGCTCCCTGACCAATCGGGATCTCACCCAGCCAGAAGCCTCCCTAGCCATGGAGTTGATGCTTAAACAAACAGCCACCCCCGCTCAAATTGGAGCGTTTTTAATTGCCCACCGCTTGAAACGTCCCACTGCTACAGAATTAGCTGGCCTATGGGATGGCTACGATCGCTATGCCCCCAGTCTTGGCCCCATAGAAACAGATCAACCCATCGTCACCTTTGGCCACCCCTACGACGGGCGGGATCGGACTTGTCCGGTTAGCGTCATTACTGCTTTAATCTTGGCCCAAGCAGGAGCAAAAGTAATCCTCCATGGCTCTAGTGTTACCCCCAGTAAACATGGCATTACCCTCATGGAAATCCTGACTAGCTTAGGATTTCATTTTGCGGGCCATAGCCTTAGTTCCCTCAGGGAATTGTTAATTCACCAGAATCTGACATTTGTTTATATTCCTGAGCACTTTCCCCTGGCCCACCAACTGCTACCCTACCGAGAACAGATCGGTAAACGCCCTCCCTTATCGACCCTAGAATTAATTTGGTCTCCCTATCGTCCCCATCATCACCAAATTATGGGTTATGTCCATCCTCCTACAGAAAAAATGATTGTGGGAGCCATGGCCCTACGACAAAAAATATCAATTTACCTTAGTCAAAGGGTTAGAAGGTAGTTGTGATTTACCCACCAGTCGGACAGCTATTATTGCGATCGGCAATCCAGATAGAGAAGACGGTTTTGATCGCCTCAAACTATATCCCAAAGAATATGATCTCGCTGGCCCCGATGTGGCTTTTACTTCTAAAGAGTTTTTACTGGAACAACTACAATGCTTACTTCGGGGACAAGACTGCCCTTTGATGAATGCTGCAATCTGGAATGGAGGGTTTTATCTGTGGCGATCGGGGCTTTGTTCCTCCCTGGCCGAAGGGATCACCTCAGCCAGGGAAAGGATCAAACAGGGTCAATTAGCTAAAGATAAACCTGTTTATAGCAATCCTAAATAACCTGAGTTAACCTGAGTTCGGGATAAACAAAAATCCACATTTTGCCGTTGCTTAGTTGTTTTGTAAATCGACGATAATGCTTCGTTTTACGGATTTTTACTTTTAATAACACCCTTAGGACTTACGCAAAAGCCCCCTAAATCCCCTAAATCCCCCAAATTTTGGGGACTTGTTTGAACAATTG
>JAAUPO010000493.1 GCA_012033095.1 Synechococcaceae cyanobacterium RL_1_2
CGCGATCGCGACTCCCCCCTTAGCAGTGCCATCAAGTTTAGTTAAAACCACACCGCTAAGTTTTGCTGACTTAGAAAAAACTTCCGCCTGACGGAGGGCATTTTGACCAAGGCTTGCATCAATCACGAGCAAAGATTCTATATGGGCTCCAGGAGCTTTTTTATCCACAATGCCCCGAATTTTGGATAGTTCATCCATCAAATTTTTCTTATTTTGCAAACGGCCCGCCGTATCCACTAACAATAATTCTGTTTCCCTGGATTGGGCTGCTTGAATGGCATCAAATACGACCGCGGCCGGATCAGTATTTTGACCCGGATTTGCCACCACTTCCGTTTTGCTACGTTCTCCCCAAACCTTTACCTGTTCGACCGCCGCCGCCCTAAAGGTATCCGCCGCCGCAATTAGACATTTATAACCAGAACTGTTAGCCATATTTGCTAACTTCCCGATGGTGGTGGTTTTACCCGCTCCATTCACCCCCGTCATTAACCAAACGTTAAGTTGATCTTTGATGGGCATAAAATCCTCTGGTTTTGATTCCCCTAGGGGGCGATCGAGAATCTCCCGCAAAATTGATTTCAAATACGCGATCGCTTCATCGGGGGGTAAAGATTCCTCTTTTAGTTGATTTTGCAAAGTTTCCACAATGTAATCCGTCGCCTCAATCCCTACGTCCGCTTGAAGGAGGAGAGACTCAATTTCCATTACCGCCTCCTCATTCAGGGGGCCTTGGCCAACTACGGCCCGTAATTGATTCACTAAACTACGGCGAGTTTTACCTAAACCTTGACGCAATACTTTGAGCCATTGAATTTCTGCTTCCGCAATTTCCTCTGGGCTTCTTCCCTGTTGGGCTAAAACGCGAGTTGACCAAAGAAAATCATCATCAAAATCAACCTGTTCCGGTTCTGGGGCATCCAGATCAACGGCGGTTTCCTTGAGTTTTTCTAAACCATCGGATTTTTGCTGTAACCAAGCCGGGCCTGAAACCTCTGCCTCCTGGGTTGTCGTGTCTGGGGTTACTGCTTGGTCAACCCAACCAATGGCCGAGTTGACTTCCGGTAACTCCTGCTGCTCAGAAGTGGGTTGCCCCTGGTCAGAACCTGGATCGATCGCGGGGGTTAGTTCCGATGGTTCGAGGTTTTCGGCATTTTCCGTTGCTACTTGCTTTTTCGCTTGAATATTTTGAAAGGCTTTCTTCGCAAACTCAAGATAATCCTCTGGCGATGAATCTGGGCCTTGGGTCTGTTCATCAACGCGATCGAGTTTTTCTTCCGCTGGTGGTGGAGCAACAGGATTAGACTCTTGCTGTTCTCGTTTGCGATTGAACCAATTAAACATAGGGATCCAGAAAATTTATAAAATTTATAAAACGCGGTTAAGGACTGAAAACTTGATCTTCTGTTAATTGTAAACTAACGGGATAGGCAACTAAAAAGGTGGTAATCCGTACCAAGAACCCATGGGAAAACAACCTTTTCCCGTCATCAAAAAACAGCCCATCCCAATCCTATGCATTCAAGCTAGTTGTTAAATTGGTTAAGACTTCAGAGATAAAGCTTTTGCGATGGAAGAAGGAAATAAATTTGATTAATTTTGGGATTAGATCAAATTTGCTAATTTATACAGCTCTTGTCGTAGTAATGAAGACATGGCCTGAACTGTAAAACCTCAACCTATACGGGGCGGTTCATCTCGATTAAATGAACGATCGCGATATGCTCGAAGGAATAAGAATTTAATAACATCTAAAACTTAAATATCGATGGGTTACGCTTCCTTGAAGGATACCCTACAAATTTCTAAGTTATTTAATTCACGATCCTAAGTACTGTTTACACTGTTTACACTGTTTGCACTGTTTGCACGTCCCGTAGGATGAACTTGTTATGAACTTATCTGGTGAGGTAGGTTAAGACTTTAGTCATCCCCAATCAGGGTATCTTTGGAGCGATCGCCCTTACGGTGCATATTGGAAACACGAGCTTTTTTCCCTTTATCTTCTTGGCTCATTAATTCTGAGGTATCGAGACGAATTTGAATTTTTGGGCCAGAGCTAGCTAAACGAATAATAATATCTTCTTGCACGTGGAAAGGCTGTTCAATCTTCTGGCCATCGATATAGGTTCCATTTGAACCAGTATTATTGACATACCAATGGCCTTCGTCATCCTGGTTGATCAAGACATGATGGCGGGAAACAACAGCACTATAAAGAACGACTTCATTATCCGTGGCTCGGCCAATCCTAATCACGGAATTAGGTCCAAAGTTCCAATTTTGAACAGGAACGGATTGAATAGGATGGAGTAAGGTTATCGTGATCACCGAAAGTTAATCCTGAACTTGATGGGGTTAGCTCAATACGTCATCTACACGATGTCGCTTAAGCTTAAGTTTACTACAGCTAGCAACGAGTACATGGGGATACTCATGAAAGTTTAAATATCTCAACGTAGTTAAGATAGTTGGTTTTTCAATGGATTAGAACTGACCCTGATCGATTCGGAATATGGAGATTGTAGCCTTTTTTTCTTGTAACAGGAATACCCAAGGAAATTAAAGCTTGCGGTATAGCTATAGGGCACCTGGATTAATTGCTTTTTTGGTGATTTTCTAAGCCTGAAACAACGAGGATACATTGATGATTCGGGAGCATGTTGTATTTTTCGAGGTTCCCTATAGTCATAAATATCAGGACATTTTTAAGGGTTAAAAAGCTTATGTAATGAGGTTTTAAGTGTGATTGTTGCGATCGGATTGGCTACGGCTATAAATTCGCTATAACTACACTTCTGATGATTGGTTATTTACACAATCTGAGTTTATAAAGATTTTGCAATCACAAAAGCAATCATAAAAAATTATAGTCTAGGGCAAACGCATACTAATTTTCACTCAACGAAAGAATAATAGTTTCAGTGATTTTTTAAAATTTTTATCCTCAATAAAAGCTTGTTTAACTTTGCTTATTGCGAAAAAAGGGAGGTATGCGTTTCCTTCG
>JAAUPO010000053.1 GCA_012033095.1 Synechococcaceae cyanobacterium RL_1_2
CCCATTCTGGGGGAAATCATCTAGATTTCAACCAATGAAGTCCCCAAAATTGGGGCATTTAGGGGGCGACTCCACAACATTTGATACTTTTCAAACACGTTCTAAGGATCGTGAGTTATAGTCAATTTAATTTAGTATGGGGTGGCTGTTCCTCTCAATGGAATGTTTTCAGATCTATTTGTTTCCCCTAATTATTTAAAAAGACTATAAATAAAAAATTTGTAAGGTATCCTTCGAGTGAGCGTAATCCATCGATATTTAAGTTTGAGATTTTTTATTAAATACTTATTCCTAAATTACTTAGGATCGTGAATTAAATAACTTAGAAATTTGTAAGGTATCCTTCAAGGAAGAGCGTGAACCATCGATATTTAAGTTTTAGATGTTATTAAATTCTTATTCCTAAGGGCCATAGCTATAACTATCAAGAGATCGAGGGAAGATCACTATTTTTATTTAGCTTTAGTTAGGTTTAGCTAGGTTTAGCGATGTGGGGTAAACCCCAACCTAATTTTTCTCGTAAAACCCTAAAAAATTCTGGGGGCTGAAGTCGAATTAATTTAGCAACGTAGGGCGATCGCTGTAACTTGATCCGATCATCCGGCAACACGTAACAACCACCATTGCCATCTACCACCATTACCATTTGATGGGGAGTCGCAGCAAACACTGTAACCGGTTCGCGATCGGAGAACACCAAGGCCCGGGAAGCCAAAGAATGGGGACAAATGGGCGCAAGTTGCAATACCGGAACATCAGGGGTAACCACCGGGCCACCGGAACTAAGGGAATAGGCCGTAGAACCTGTAGGAGTAGAAATGATAATGCCATCCGCAGCAATATCCACGGGGGAATGGTTGCCAATTTCAATCTCAAAATGGCACATACTAGTGAGGGGTTCGCGGTGCAATACCATCTCATTTAAACAGAGGGCTTCCCAGAGGGTAATATCATCCCTCACCACCTGCACCGTCAACATCGAACGTTCTTCAATGTGATAATCCTTAACCAATAACTTGTGGATGGCATTGGGAATATCTTTTGTGTAAACCTCCGTTAAAAAACCAAGATGACCCGTATTGATAGCTAACATGGGAATCCCGATGGGGGCTAATAGCCTAGAAGCTGCTAAAACGGTACCATCTCCCCCCAATACCAACACAAATTCCATTTTCTCATCAAAATTGGCCGGGGTTAAATGCTCAATGGGGGTATGACACACTGGTTTCCCCGATTCCGCATAACCTAACATCCCCTCAAAACCTGTGGTGATAGCAATTTCCCAGCCCTTCGCCTGCAATTGAATTTGTAGCTCCTGGGTCAGACGCTCAGCGATCGGTTTATGGTCGTTATAGATAATGCCAGCTTTAGGCATTGATGATCATCCTAAGGTAAATAAAGGTTTGATGGAATAAATTGATTGGCCTGATCCCAAGCCATGGGGGGACAAATAAGATAGATTTCCCTGGGGAGAAATTTATATCAGTAGTAACTATAAAAAATTGCTGGGCTTCTACGCAACAGCTATTAAATGTAATTAAGTGTAATTAAATGGGGGTTGAAAATGTTCTTTCCAACCCCTGATCCTTTAGTTCATTATAATGATAATGGTGGGTGGTTCGGGCATTAATCATCTTTATCTCTTTCACGCTAAACACCGGATTTGTTCGGTTTTGTATTTAACCGTTGATGTTGACGATGTATGATTTTTAGGGCAACTATCAGCATAAGCCATGGGTAAATTCAAAACTTAATCCCTAATAGCATTGTGCCCAACAAATCCCCTCAGGTCAACGCGCAGCACAAGCGGAATCAAGCATTGTACAGTCCCTGATCATCCTGGAGTTTAGAAAGGAATTTTCTTTTTCTTTTCCTTGAGTCGTTTGTTTTTTTCCTGTTCGTAATCTAGTTCCTTCAATTTTTTCATAATACGATTGAAGTATTCCCCTAAATAACCCTCCACGGAAGTTAACTCCTTGGGGTCAATGGCAAATAGGTTATAGGTGTCTTCCATCTCCGCTTTGATGGGCTTACCCCCCGCCATCACTTCAGCAAAGGCTAAGCGATCGGAGGCATTGAGGGACCAACCAAAAAATCTAGTTAATTGCCGCATAAAACGCAACACTTGCAAGGACATGCGAGATACCTTTGGGGTTTTACCGGATAGTTGTTCGCAGACTTTAATTAATTCCTCCCCACCCCACGCTTTGGTTCCAGCTAGGGGAATAATTTTACGGCCGGTTTCCTGGGGTAAAGTTAAGCTTTTAGTAACGAATTTAGCGATGTCTTGGGTGTTCATATAGGCCACCGGGGTATCTTCCCCCGATAACCATACCGCTTGATTGTCCAACATGGGGATGGCGTATTGGCCAATTAGGCCTTGCATAAAGCCCGATAAACGGAACACCGTGTAATTAAGCTTACTTTGTTCTAGCAGTAGTTCTGTGCAGTGCTTAATTTTCATTAAAGGCACTTCTGGATATTTTTCCGCGTTAATCATCGAAAAGAAGATGTAGCGATCGATGCCGGCTTGTTCCACCGCTTGAATTAAATTAACCTTGCCCTCCCAATCTACCTGTTGGACTCTTAGGGAATCGGTTGCCCTGGCCGTTGCGACATCAATTACCGCATCAATTCCCTCTAGGGCCGGGGCGAGACTCTCAGGATCACATAGGTTTCCCCGCATCAATTGCGCCCCCCATTCCCGAAGAAAAGATGCTTTGCCAAAGTTTCTAACTAAACACCGAACTTCATGGTTTTCATCCAGGGCTCGACGAGCTATTTGTCTTCCTAAAGTACCCGTAGCACCGACCACCAATAACTTCATCTATATGTAAGCTTGTTTGTAAAGTTTTATAAATTTCCTTAGAATTCTATCAAAAATCAAGTTTTAGCAATCAAGGTTTTTTTTGATATCCTTCTCAAGGCTATGGCCCTAAGTAAACTAGGGCGTATGCCAGTAATTTTCTTAGGAAAAACTTTTTCTGAGAAAATTACTTGCTCCATGGCCTATAGTTTTGATATTTCTTAACCATAGTTTGAATAAACTAAATTTGCCCAGGGTTTTTTAGCTTTCAGTTCTATCCTAGTAAACCATCCATTACTTTAACTATATCCATGGCTGAGATCCAAACTTTAATTCAAGCGGTTCAAACTGAGGCTAAACGCGAGGAATTTCCTATTGATGAGCCGGTTTATCGGGGGGTTAAGAAAGATCCGTTCATGCCCATTCTATACGGCGGTAATCTTAAGGGAGAGCTTTGTTTTTTTGGTCGGGATTTGGGCAAAGATGAGGTGGCTTCAGGTCAGCCTTTAATTGGGGCAGCGGGAAAATGGTACGTCAAGGTTTTTTTCGGCCATCCATGGCCGGAGAGCCACTAGCCAAACTGAGTTAAATAGCATCTGCGATCGAGTGATTTTAACAAACACCGTTCCCTATAAACCCCCAGGCAACAAGGCCTATTCCACCACCGTCAAAAATCGTTTTCGTCCTTTCATTGAACAACTACTGGTTTTCCATTGGCAAGGACGGCAAATCATTACCTTGGGTACAGAAGCATTTAAGTGGTATGAACCCTACGGTCAAACAAAGGATGAAGTAAGTGACTATTTTAAGAAGCCCGATCGCTTTGAACAGTCCTTAACAGTGACCCTCTCCGCCCAAGATAGCCAAGGTATTACCCAACAAAAACAAGTTTCTTTATTACCATTGCCCCACCCCTCTCCCCTCAACAAACGCTATTACAGTAAATTTTCCGCCATGCTCAAACTGAGAATGGAACAAGTTTTATTTTAGGTATGCCCTAGGAGCCATCATCCCTTACTCACTAGGGATTACTGGGCTGAAATTTACAATTTTTATAATCTTTACAATCTATTTCAGGACTTACGCAAAAATTTCGATGCTGTCCTAGAAACCATGATGTTTGGGGACAATCGTTCACGCAAGTCCCCAACGTTGAGGGATTGAGGGGGCTTGTGCGTAAGTCCTATAAGTTAAGAAGTAAGGCTCTGATCATTCCCCATACTATAAGCAGTCCTAACTAGGTCATAACATGAAGATACTTATTAGACTTGGCTTTCAATGTAATCAATTGCCACCATCTATTTGGGATTGCTATATTTACTGACACTTGTGACTGCCACTTGAGAACTAAAGCCTAAACTCATGTTATCGAGTACTAGGATGGATGAGGGCAAATTCTCATCGAAAAAATTGTAGAACCCCCAACAAAAGAAACGATTAAGAACCATTTTGCCTTGGCTTTCAGCCCAAAATGACCACAATCTGCCATCAGGATAATTATGGATCTTTATAGATCCTTTGTACCTATTACTCTCAAAAAACATGCACATAGGCGAGGGGACATTGATCTGATAAGCTCCATTTAGGTCTAAGATAAACAATGCTGTTTTTTGCGGGAAATTACATTTACCAACCCCACAAAACCAAATTATTACATTTCAAATTTATTTAAATTTCAATTTAATAGGAGTTCAAACCATGGCAGTTTTTGATGATGTAAAAGAAGTTATTGCTGAAGAACTGGAGTTAGATGCAGGGATTATTAAACCTGAATCCGTGATTACTGGTGACCTTGGAGCAGACTCCCTTGATGTGGTGGAGTTGATCATGAAGTTAGAAGAAAAATTTGATCTAGAAATTCCCGATGAAGAAGCTGAAAAGCTAATCACCGTTGAAGATGTGGTGAAATTCGTTGAATCTCAGTCCTAATCATCTGAACCATTAAAAGCTATCAGCCTAAGTGCTAAGTCAATGTTTAGACACTCAGCTTTATCATCCTGATGGCTTGCCCCTACTTATGTTGGAGGGGCCTAACAATTTTTAGGAACTTATAATTGGGGGGTAGATGGGTCTTGTTGGTTCAGTCCCAGGTTGCTATCCCTGGTTATTAAGTTGTAACTCACTGCTTTTGTAATTCCCCAACATCCGTATTTCCTATCCCCCCAGCTTATGAGAAATTTGACCTTAAAGCGCGTAGTTGTAACCGGTTTAGGAGCGATCACTCCCATTGGTAAAACCCTTGATGAATATTGGCAAGGTTTAGTCAATGGTGATAATGGCATCGGCCCTATTACCCTATTTGACGCTTCAAACCATGGCTGTCGTTTTGCGGGGGAAGTGAAGGATTTTGATCCCCAGGATTATATTGATAAGAAGGAGGCAAAGCGCATGGATCGTTTTGCTCAGTTTGGGGTGTGTGCCAGTAAACAGGCGGTGGCCGATGCCAATTTGGTAATTGATGAGAGCAATGCCCATGAGATTGGGGTATTGATCGGCAGTGGTACTGGGGGAGTTAAGGTTCTAGAGGATCAAAAGGAAATTTTATTGACCAAAGGTCCTAGTCGCTGTAGTCCTTTCACTATTCCTATGATGATCTCTAATATGGCCGCTGGTTTAACGGCTATTCATACGGGGGCGAAGGGGCCTAACTCTTGTACGGTAACTGCCTGTGCAGCGGGTTCTAACGCGATCGGGGATGCGTTTCGTATTGTGCAAAGGGGGGGATGCAAAGGTAATGATTAGTGGGGGGGGCGGAGGCCGCAATTACGCCGTTAAGTATGGCGGGATTTGCTTCAGCTAAGGCCCTGTCTACCCGTAATGATGATCCGTTAACAGCTTCTCGGCCCTTTGACCGCGATCGCGATGGTTTTGTGATGGGGGAAGGAGCAGGCATTTTAATCCTGGAAGAATTAGACCACGCCCTGGCCCGGGGGGCCAAAATTTATGGGGAGATTGTTGGCTATGGCATGACCTGTGATGCTTACCACATGACTGCCCCCGTACCCGATGGTTTGGGGGCGATTCGTGCCATTAAGCTAGCGATGGAGGATGGAGAAATTACCCCCCAGGAAGTGGACTATATCAATGCCCACGGCACCAGCACCCCAGCTAATGATAAAACCGAAAGTAAAGCAATTAAAGGGGCCCTGGGCGATCAGGCAAAGGAAATTTTAGTTAGTTCCACTAAATCCATGACTGGTCATTTATTGGGGGGATCGGGAGGCATTGAAGCAGTGGCCACCGTGTTAGCCCTGTACCATGACATTGCTCCCCCCAACCATTAACTTACAAAACCCTGATCCTGAATGTGATCTAGACTATGTGGCCCAGAAGAGTCGCCCCCATGTGATCAATGTGGCCCTATCCAATTCCTTCGGTTTTGGCGGCCATAACGTGACCTTAGCATTTAAAAAGTATAAAAATTAATGGGCCTTTATTAATTCCTTCGTTAAAAAGGGGTTAATTCCCATTGTGATTGTTTATTTCAACAAAATTTTTCCATGGCAGCCCAAATTTTTAAAAATTATTTAAGTCGAAACGCATTTCTGGTGCTGACTCAAGCGCAACGGACAATCTTCCCCCCATTAGTGATAGTGATTTTGAGTTTTTATTTAATCAAGTACTAGAAGGGATTGCCCACGGTTGGCACGGCGAACGGCTAGTTAATTTTTTTCAGAATTTGGGTAAACGGGGTTCTGCTCCCTTCTGGATTGCGTGGATCGATCGCTACGAAGCCCAGATCATAGGAGATAAACCTAATTTATTACTGGGTTCAAGAATTATCTTTTTAGGGGAGCAACTGATACCTAAATTAGCAACTCGTAAACTAGGGGAACGGTTCTTTGAAATGGGTCAACGCATTGCTAACCCCAATGCCCATTTAGCTAAAATGGATCTAATCTGGGAATATGATGGCCCCGATGTCGTACAGGCCACCATCATTCCTGCCGTAGCTACCCTAGAAAGTACTCCCCCCCAAGCTTGCCCTGTGGATTCTGCTGGGATGGTTGATCCTTGGTTATCCCCGGAAGAACCGATCGCACCTGAGACGAACCCGCTGACAGTCCCAACTCCTCCGGTAACGCCTCCAACCCCCATGGAGGAAATAGAGCAGCCCCAAACGGTGGCCTCTACTTCTGAGGATAATTCTCCCCCTCCAGAAAAATTATCCGTGGAGGAACAATCCGCAGCTAACCCCCCTAGTAACGTGGAGCAATTAACCCTCGAGCAATTACGCGATCGCTTAGAAGCAGATCCTAATTTTAGGGAACAAATTGCGGCCCAAGCCGGGGTTAACGCCGGTAGTGATACGGAAAGTATTATTCAGGCTTTAACGAAGGGCATCAATCCGGCTTCCCTAGATCAGGATAATTATAAGCATTGGTTTTATTTTGGGGTGGAAAAAGCAGATCAGGGTCATTTAGAAGAAGCGATCGCAGCTTGGGATAAATGTTTAGCCCTCAAACCCGATCTTAGTAGTGCTTGGCATAATCGAGGCAGTGCCCTGGGCCACCTCAATCGCCTAGAAGAGGCCATTAGTTCGTTTGAGCGGGCGATCGAATATAACCCTGAAGATTTCCAGGCTTGGAACGATAAAGGGATTGCCCTATTTCGCCAGCAAAAATTAGAGGAAGCTATTTATTGTTGGGATAAAACCCTAAACCTCCAACCTGATTTTTACCAAGCATGGTTTAACAAAGGTTGTTTGTATGAAAATCAGGGTAAATATGATGAAGCTACGGCTTGTTACGAACAAACCCTGGCCATTGACCCAACGTTTGAATTAGCCCTAAGCCGCAAACAACGTTTAACCGAATTAGCATCAGAAGAAACCCCTTCTAGTTAATGCTGTAATGCTGTCATTATTTTCCGTAGATTAATTATCCATGGCTACCATTTCCGTCGAAGAACTTGCTGCCCGTTTAGATGAACCTAATATTCAATTAGTCGATGTGCGGGAACCAGAAGAAATCGCGATCGCTGTTTTAGATCGTTTTACCCTCCTACCGTTGAGTCAATTTGAACGGTGGTCGGGGCAGATCAAAGAAATTTTAGATCCTACCCTAGAAACTTTGGTACTGTGTCACCATGGCGTTCGTTCTGGGCAGATGTGTCAATGGTTATCCAACCAAGGTTTTAGCAACGTCAAAAACATTACAGGGGGCATTGATTATTACTCCTTGAAAGTGGATGACAGTATTCCCCGTTACTAACTTAGGGTAGGTTGTTATAATGGGGTTGCAATCAAGCTCTGTCCATTCTTGCAAAGATTATTCCTAGCTTAGTTACATGGTAAATTTTGGCCTCAATTCCGCAAGTATTCTCGGCATCTTTCTCGCAGTGGCAGGGGCTTCCTTGTATTTTATGCGATCGGTCAAACCGGAAGTATCCCGGGATCATGATATTTTCTTCGCTGCAGTGGGTCTGCTCTGTGGTTTTATTTTATTGTTCCAAGGGTGGCGTTTAGACCCGATTCTGCAATTTGGTCAATTTTTATTAACCGGATCAGCAATTTTCTTTGCGGTAGAATCCATTCGCCTCCGGGGTCTAGCCACGGATCAAGCCCGTCGCAATAGCCGCATTGTGGATGAAGATCGTCCCGTTAATTCAACCCGTGTCTATCGAGCAGAATTAGACCGACGCTTAGAACCCTATCGCGAGGAGCCAACCTACGAAGACGATCGCAACGCCAGACCCTACGCTGGAGACATTACCACCACCCGTTACGATCAACCTAAAACCAGCGATCGCCGCCCCCCCAGTCGTCGTCCGAGGAATCCAGCTCCCAACAATGATTATTATGATAGCCCCGGTAATAGTCCTAGTCGCGATCGCTATAGTGAAGATCCCCGACGTAACCCCCGTTGGCAGGAAGAAATCCCTGATCATTGGGAAGATCCCGCCCAATCCCCGCCCCCGTCGGCCCAGTCGTAACCCCAGATCTAGACCAAGATCGATATGATGCCCCTGCTGGCTCTAGAGATCGGCCCCGTCGTCGTCGTCCCCGGCCCGATTTTATTGCCCCTGACGAGGAAATTACCCCTGTGGATTACCAACCCATTGAGGACTCGGACAATGAAGGCTTAGGGGAAGATAATAATTATCCCCCGTACGGCGATCGCCCCGATAACTCAAACCTCCGATTGGCAACAATCAGACAAACCCACGAGACAACGTTAATTTTGATTATTAAGAATATTAAGTATTATTAAAATC
>JAAUPO010000494.1 GCA_012033095.1 Synechococcaceae cyanobacterium RL_1_2
AGTCGCCCCTAAATCCCCCAAGTTTGGGGACTTAATTGCTTAAATTTAGGTGATTTCCCCAGACTGGGGAGCAAGGGGGGCTTTTCAAACATCCTCTAACGGTTTGGATCAAGCTATTAATTACAGGACTTACCCTATTGAAGAAAATTCATAGTTGTTGCACCTTATGGACTAACACCAATCAATAATTTTTTCCTATTGGTTCGTAAGTCCTAACTTAATCTTAATGGGGGTGATCCAGAATTATTTCATGGGTTCCCAATGGATTTTTACATGGGACTTACAATATTTTTGAAAAATTCTATTGTTGGCCCAGATAAAATAAATTAACCTGAGGCTGATTGAAGCAGTGAACACTTAATCAACATACGGTTATAAAGCTAAGCTTGATTAGGGTAATATGGTTTTAGTGAGTTGATGGTTGATGAAAGATTACTCTAAGTTGTTGATTTGAATGAATTCGAGTGATTGAGTTAGAGCATATAACCTAAATTGTGGTTGAACGTTTTTATTACTACCCATGACAAATGTCTTGCAGTCAAAAGAGCTTTGGGCTCCGAAACGCGATCGCTCAAAGTTAATTGAGTTGATCGTAAATTAATTTTTGGTACCTTCGCTTTTATTTCGGTGATTACCACCATCGGTATTGTGGCCACGTTGGTCTTTGAAGCGATCGAGTTTTTTCATCAGGTTCCTTTATGGAAATTTTTAACTGATACTACTTGGACTCCCCGGTTCAAAGAAAATCCTGGTTTTGGTATTTTGGTGTTATTAAGTGCCACCTTTATGACCTCGGCCATTTCCATTCTAGTGGCCACCCCGTTGGGTCTATTGTCGGCTATCTGTTTGAGCATGTACGCTCCTGAAAAAACCAGAAAAATTCTTAAACCGATTTTAGAGGTATTAGCGGGCATTCCCACGGTGGTTTATGGTTATTTTGCCGTATTGGTGGTAACCCCTTTACTCCGTAGTCCCATGCCGGAATGGCTGCAAGAATTGGGGTGGGAACAGCTCATACCTGGTCTATCGGGTTTTAATGCCCTCAGTGCTGGTTTAGTGCTAGGGATTATGATTACCCCCATGGTGGCTTCTTTGAGTGAAGATGCCATCTATGCTGTGCCTCAACGGTTAAGGGATGGGGCTTATGCTTTAGGGGCTACTAAGCGAGAAACCATTATGTCGGTGATTTTACCTTCGGCTTTATCTGGGATTGTGGCTTCTTTAGTGTTAGCAATTTCCAGGGCGATCGGGGAAACAATGATTGTGGCCTTAGCCGCTGGTTTGAACCCTAAACTAGGTTTAAATCCCTTCGTACCGGTCATGACCATGACTGGATTCATCGTTCAATCGGTTAAGGGGGATACCCCCGCCGGTTCCTTGGAATATCAGACGTTATATGCAGTGGGGATTACGTTATTTTTATTAACCCTCATTTTAAATGTATTCAGTTTTTGGTTTGTAAGACGTTTCCGAGAAAAGTATGATTAAGTTATCCTCCTCCAACGGCGAAAAACTGTACGAGCCAAAATTGAGTTTTAGATATGGCTTAGATCGAATTTTGCCTTTTTTAGCTGGTTATCGATCGCGATTTCCATAGTGGTATTAGCCTTACTTCTATACGATATTGTGTCTTCCGGTTGGCATGGCTTAAATTGGACTTTTTTGACCAGTCCTTCCTCCTATCGCCCTTCAAAAGCGGGAATTGATGCAGCGATCGTTGGTACCATGATTATCATGGTCATAGTGGCTGTGGTGACTTTTCCCCTAGGGGTGGGAGCTGGAATTTTTCTAGAGGAATTTTCTGAGGATAACTGGTTAACCCGCTTGATCGAGATCAATATCAATAATCTCGCTGGAGTTCCTTCCATTATCTACGGGATGTTAGGTTTATTTGTTTTTGCCCGTCTGTTAGAGCCATTAACCGGGGGAAAAAGTTTGATTTCAGGCGGATTGACCCTAGGTCTATTGGTGTTACCAGTGATTATCGTTGCCACACGGGAAGCCTTACGGGCGGTGCCGGATTCTTTACGTCATGCCGGATTAGCGTTAGGTGCCACTAAATGGCAGGTGGTCTGGTCTCAAATTTTACCCGAAGCTTTTCCTGGGATTCTGACCGGGACAATTTTGGCCCTATCCCGCGCGATCGGGGAAACCGCACCTTTACTAGTGGTCGGAGCTAAGGTTATTGTGCCCTTACCCAGAAATTTACAAGATTCTTTTACCGTGTTACCAATTCAAATTTTTAATTGGGTCGGAGAACCAAAGCAAGAGTTTCATGATTTAGCTGCTAGTGCCATCATTGTATTGTTGGTATTATTGCTAGTTATGAATTTTTCCGCAGTAGTTTTAAGAAATAAATTTCAAACAAAACACTAAGAATCTTGTCTAAATTTTGGTTCAATTAAATTACACCATTACACCGTTGCTTTTATTTCTCAATTTTAGATTTTACGTGAACAAAATTATTTTATGAACACTAATACAAACTCCCAGGAAACGGAAATGAATTCCATCCCATCCGATCAAGCAGTGCTTACTGCAAGGGGAGTTAGGGTCTATTACGGTAATAGTTTGGCCGTGAAGGATGTTTCTTTAGATATTCCTAAAAATAAAGTTGTGGCCTTCATTGGCCCTTCTGGTTGCGGAAAAAGTACGATTTTACGCTGTTTTAACCGCATGAATGATCTCGTTTCCTCCGCTAAAGTACAGGGAGAGATCACTTTTTATAATCAAAATATCTATGCCCCTGGCGTGGATGCGGTGCAATTAAGAAGCCGCATTGGGATGGTATTTCAACGCCCTAATCCTTTTTCTAAATCAATTTATGAAAATATTGCCTTTGGAGCCCGCATTAATGGCTACAGGGGGGATATGGATGAATTAGTGGAAACTTCCTTGAAAAAGCAGCTATTTGGGACGAAGTAAGGATAAACTGAAAGCTAGTGGTCTAGCTCTATCCGGTGGTCAACAACAGCGGCTATGTATTGCTAGGGCGATCGCGAT
>JAAUPO010000495.1 GCA_012033095.1 Synechococcaceae cyanobacterium RL_1_2
AAGTTCCCAAGCTTGGGGATTTAGGGGCTTGTGGGTAAGTTCTAAAAATATTGGAATGCAAAAAGATCCCTACCTTTAAGTTAGCAGGGAATTGATAATCAAGATTTTAGAATTATTTGATTATTCTGATTATCTTTAATTTGTTAATCCTTAACGTAGGTTACGTCGATTAACGGCCTATCAAACAACGGTAAAATTACCAGCGATCGCGGTAGAAGCTTTAAGCCCTAACCCAAGCCGGCCACCACCGGATGGAAGAAAAAGGCTAGACCCAATACCCCATAGGTGGCGAGCAAGAGGCTGCCCTCTAACCAATTCGATTTGCCATCGGCATTGATGGAATTAACAATTAATACCGATACGGCCACCGCCACCAATTCAAACGGGTTAAAGTTAAGATCCATGGGTTGACCGATTAACCACCCGGCAATCACTAATACAGGGCAACAAATAGGGCAATTTGCATACTAGAGCCCACTGCAACGGAAATGGAAAGATCCATTTTATTTTTGATCGCCACAGTAACGGCAGTGGCATGTTCCGCCGCGTTACCAATAATGGGTAGAAGAATCACCCCAGTAAAGAGGGCCGTTAAACCCAATTCGCTGGTGGCTTCCTCAAGGGACTCTACTAATAATTCCGATTCAACGGCGACCGCAAGGGTACATAGTAATAACACCGTAGCCCATAGGGTTAAATTCGGTTTGTGGTCAGCGTCACCATCATTGTCTTCATCTTCAGCCGCTACCCCTACATCATAAAGATAGGAGTGGGTTTTCATGGAAAACAAGAGCGTGGAAGCGTACACCAAAATTAAAATAATGGAAACAGCCACCGATAAATTCTGTAAAATTCCTTCCTCGATCCCGGTGGAGGTATATTGTACGGCGGTTGGGACTAATAACGCGATCACCGCTAAATTCATTAGGGAAGAATTGGTTTGCACGATCGCTTGACCAAAGGTTTGTTCTTTATACTTTAATCCCCCTAAAAACATGGAAAAGCCCATAACTAATAGCAGATTGCTGATAATAGAACCGGTAATGGTCGCTTTTACCACTTCCACTAGACCAGATTTGAGGGCGATAAAAGCTAAAATCAATTCTGTCGCATTGCCAAAGGTGGCATTCAATAATCCCCCCAGGTTAGGGCCCACCACTACGGCAATTTCTTCCGTGGCTTCCCCCATGTAGGCAGCTAAGGGCACGATCGCTAAACCAGCAGTTAGAAACACCACGGTCTGATTCCAGTGGAGAACATGGCCAGCAATGGACACCGGAATAAATAGCAATAATGCTAAAAAGATAATATTTTTGGTACTCATTAAATAACTAATTAATAATTAATCTTAATTCGGGTTGCAGGTAGAACAGCATAGGCCTTTAGGGCTGAACGCTGTATTGATCAATCATTTACCAAGACAATGGGAATTGTGTGAATTTTTCTAAACATCGAATCTAAATATTCAATCATTGAATAATCATTAAACATTTAGATTGGTGGAATCTTCCCTTAAATTCCTTGAATTTTGTATTCCTCTGGTTAGGTTATGCACGATGACCTTTCATTTTTAGCACAGCCTTAGGGTAATAGATGGATTTTACCGACACCCCTCCCAGGGTTTAAGACCAAGGAAGGCTTCCCCCATAAAATCCATAAAAATTGATAACTTGATAAACTTGATAAAATGGATGCTCCTTCAGAAAATATGTCAGAAATATTGTCACCATTAACCCTATGGATCTAATACAGTTACAAAGTTTCCTTGATAATACTGCCTTTGCCTTATTGCTAGGGGCCATGCTCATCTATTGGGTGGGTTTAGCTTTTGGCCAGATTCCCTATATCAAGGTAATTGGAACTTCCACCGTCGCGATCGCGAATTTATCCATGGCGGGGCTGTTAATTTGTCGTTGGATTGAAGGGGGTTATTTTCCCCTAAGTAATCTCTACGAATCCCTCTTTTTCCTAGCGTGGGGCATTACCCTCATTCACCTAGTGGTGGAAGCTACCACCGGCAGCCGTTTAGTCGGGGCCGTCACCTCCCCCGTTGCGATGGGTATTACTGCGTTTGCTGCCCTGTCCTTACCCGGAGAAATGCAAAACTCTGCGCCCTTAGTACCTGCCCTTAAATCCAATTGGTTAATGATGCACGTAAGCGTCATGATGTTGAGCTATGCCACGTTGATGGTGGGTTGTCTATTAGCGATCGCATTTTTATTCATTACCCGTGGTCAAACCGTAGAGTTAAAAGGTAGTTCCGTCGGTACGGGCAGCTTCAGAAATATGACCAAAGAAACTACTGGCAATGGCGTTAGGGTAATTAGCAACACCATGTTAGAACAAAGGGAAGGTAGTGGAGGCCTGGCCAATGCCGTCGCCATTAAAGTTGATACCCCCACCCTCACCCCCAAAACCCTATCCCTAGCGGAAACCCTAGATAACCTCAGCTATCGGGTAATTGGGTTAGGCTTTCCCCTCCTCACCATCGGTATTATTGCCGGGGGAGTATGGGCCAATGAAGCCTGGGGTTCTTACTGGAGTTGGGATCCGAAAGAAACTTGGTCATTCATTGCTTGGTTAATTTTTGCCGCCTATCTCCATGCCCGTATCACCAAAGGTTGGCAAGGGAAAAAACCCGCTCTACTTGCAACCCTAGGGTTTGTATTTGTGTGGATCTGTTATTTAGGGGTTAACTTCCTAGGCCAGGGCCTGCATTCCTATGGCTGGTTTTTATAACTGGTAATCGATGACATAAGTTCATGATCTATCGCAATCCTAAATAGCTTGTGGCAATTGAGTACATTGAAAGCCAATTCTAGTAAGAATCTTCATGTTATGACCTAGGGTCTGTCCTCATTTAAACCTGAAACTCTTCTTAGCTAAGGATTTCAGTTTAAAACTATACTTCTGAACCTGACTCAGGATCAACGTTTTAATGCTAATTGATGACACTCCCTAGTTAGGACTGCTATAGTTTTCAAGTAGTGGTAAATAGTATG
>JAAUPO010000054.1 GCA_012033095.1 Synechococcaceae cyanobacterium RL_1_2
TCTGGGGGAGAAATTCCTGGAAAAGCATTAACAGTCTCCCCAATTTGGGGGATTTAGGGGCAAAATGTAAATTCAATTGACTTTATAAACAGCCTCTTAATAATTAATAGTTAATTGTTAATTATTAATTTGGGATAGTTTATGATTATTGAGGCTGGATAAGGTTTTCCAGACCTTGAATTACCTTAGCCGAAATAATTTTATCTCCTTCTTTTAATTTATCTAAGTTTTTTGCCCCTTCTGTCACGTAACCAAAAACGGCATATTGTCCATCCATCAGGTTAAATCCTGGGGGAGTTAATTCCCGATCCCATTTAAAGAAAAAGAATTGGGATGAACCACCATTATTATTATTTTGGGGACGGGCTAAGGCTACTGCACCGTAAGCATTGAAGGGTAGCATGGGGGGATCGAGGTAAATGCCTACTTCTTCTAGGGTGTACCCATAGATGGGCATGGGTTCCCCTTTCACCATAATTTCCATAGGAATTGCTCGGTATTCTTTAGTTTTAGGATCAATAAAACCTTGTTCTGGCCCTTTGGGATCCCCTGCTTGGAGGACAAAGTAGTCTTCAGAACGGATAAAGTCCATATCGTCATAGAAACCCCGTTGGACTAAATCCACAAAGTTACCCGCCGTTACGGGGGCATTATAACCATCTACCACGATCGTTAAATCTCCGTAGTTGGTTTTCATTGCGATCGTCGCCCGGCCTTTCAGTTGGGGTAAATTACTATATTCACTAGGAACTTCAAACGGAAATCCCTTGACCATCAGTTGCTCAAAGTCATTTAATAGGGCTAAGACCTTATCCCGTTGAGCCATTACTGGATCGGCCTCTTGGGACTCCACTAGTTCCCTTAAGCTATTTGTTTCGGTGGTGATGCGATCGAGTACTTTTTCTGCTTCCGCTTTGCGTTCTTCAGGGGCAGACGATAATAATTCATCGTGACTGAAATTTAGCAAAAAACAGCGTTTTTAACATCTTTGAGGGCTTTACTCCACATTTTCTTTTGCACCCCTTTGGCAATATCCTCTAAGCTACCTTGCAGCTTACGGATAGTTTCATTTTCAAAGGGTAAGGCATAACGGAGAATGGCTTCGGGATCGGTGATGGCATCCCCTTGGGCTAGGGTACTAACGCGATCGCGGCTATCGGCTAAGGCGGGATTAATGGCAGAGAAAGAGAGAAGACATAGCAAGACCGAGACTACACCGATCTTTAACCATGGTAGCCACCCTTGTCTAAGAGGCTTGATCATATTCAATAGTTAATAAGTTAATTAAGTTAATAAAATTAATTAAAAAAATCATAGGGAAGAAATTTCTCCCTTACTCTATCAGAGTCATTATCGGGCTAACAACAAACCATCGGGCCAACCACCATCGTTCATCATTGATGGAGGGTGTTCAAAATTTGGTAGTGCTAAAGCTGTAAGGATATTTAGACCTAGGATAATTAATTATCAAGGGGGTTAATCTTGCTGATCCTTACTTGTATAGAACTACCCAAAATTTAATGGAAATCATTGTTTCAGCCCTAACTACAGGACAAAAACCTTAAACCCTTACGATACAAGCACTCTAGCGAAATCGGTTGTAATTCTTACCCCGTCAAGCTCTCAGACCTATTTAACGTTTTTTGACGCAACTTGTGTCTTAGTAGTTAGGGTACTTTTAATGATTTTTCAGGAATTTCTCCCCCAGAATTGGAGGGGGGCTTGATAAATCAGCTCTTCAATATTGCTTAAATACTTAAATATTGGTGGAGCTTAACCTTTAGTTCTTCTAGTTCTCCGTTGTTTGCCCTGATGCTGGAACATTGGGCGAATTACTATTATTTAAGACATTAGGGGTAGGGGTCGAATTAGGATTAGGAGCGTTAGGTATGGGGGTAGGGGTGGGATTAGGCTGGGGATTAGGGTTAACTGGTTGGATGCCCTGGGGGTTAATGTTTGGAATGTTAATTTGATTATTATTGAACCGAGGCATCCCAGGTGTAAATTCATCGGAGCCAGGGGCATCCCCAGGGATGGTAGCTAGGGCAACGCGATCGCCCCCCACTTCCCGCATGGCATCTAAGACCCGAATAACTTGGTTATAGGTGACATCCTGAGAAGCATATAGAGCCATCAAAATTAGGGGATTATCTTCTTGATATCCTTCCAAAATCCGCTTCAGTTCATCAAAATCATCCACCGGCTCTCCGTCCACACTAGCCTGATTAAATTCATCTAAACTCACCACCACCATTTCACGCATTTGAGGCGCAGCAGTTTTGGCATTAGGCAGATCAAGGGTAATGGCTTGTTGTCGAGATAAACCCACAGCACCCAAAATAAAGAACGTAAGAATACAAAAAATTACGTCAATTAAAGGCAAGATTTCAATGCGGACTTCTTTTCCGCATTACTGGCCTGCCACAATTTAATGGGACGGGGGGCAAATCTAGTTTCCCGGAACGTTTACGAATGCGAGGATTAGCCATAGGGGAGATTAAACAAATAAGGAACAGGAATTAAGGGTTAGGTTGAAGTGAGGAGGGGCAAAGGTTTGATAATCTTAGGAATTACCTCCGATTGCCGATAGCATAGGCAGTCCTAACTAGGTCATAACATCAAGATCCTTACTAGACTTGGCTTTCAATGTACTCAATTGCCACAAGCTATTTAGGATTGCTAGAGGAAGCCCCTGGTGGAAGAGTACCCAAGCAACAATCATTAAACTCCATTACTAAATTGCAGTGCCTAAGACCTGGTTCCAATGGACTTTGATGAAATTTGATCGTTACCGACATGAAATTTAGTAAGCGTATCAGATGGGAAATAACTGGATATTTTGAGTTACATAAATTGATTGAATTGATTGAATAATTTACTTATTTTTTTGGGGAGTTTCACTGTTGTAATGTTAAACAAATAATTTGGCATTAAGAAAACCTGACTTAATAATGATTTTGTCATAAGGCAAAAGGCAAAATCATTACTTACTTGAAACTCTTTTATTTTTATTTTAGTAACTTATTCGCTATCTTTGCCTAAACGATAGGAAGCCGCCTCCGGTAGTGGGAGATTCTCTTCCTGGGCGGGGGGTTCTTCCTGTTGGCGGAAAGTCCATTGTTGACGGTAAATTAATTCAATTTCGCTACCGGCTTTACGGAAAATCCGCATTTCGTTAAACCAAAATCCTTGGAATAAACGATAAAAAGATAGGCTGACGATCGCGACCACTAGACCTACAGCAGTCGAGATTAAAGATTCCCCAATACCTAAGGTTACCCCAGTAGTAGCGGTAGTACCTAAATCACTGATTTGAATATTACCCAAAGAGCGAATTAGGCCTAAAACCGTTCCTAATAGACCCAAGAGGGGAGAAAGGGCAATTACTGCTTCTAAAACCTTATCTCCCCGCTTCATCATCGCCAACTCATCATCGGCGGAAGTTTCTAGGGCTAAGTGAAAAATCTCCGGCTCAGGATCCGTTAAGCGTAGGGGAGCAAATAGAAAATGGGCGATTGGGTGTTTTTTATAATTATTTGTCACCTCATGAACCCCTTCCCAATTACGATAAGCGGTGTCAATAATGCGATCGAGGAGGGTTTTTGTTGAAGTAAAACCCAGACCCAAAACCACACCCGCTCAATAATTGTGCCAATGGAAAGAATAGACAGGAACAGGAGGGGCCAAATCGATAGCCCCCCCTTATCAATCAGTTCTGCAAATGTCACCTAAACCAAATTCTCCTTAAGGATTCGTTCACCATGAATGGTATCAAAGATTTTTAACAAAAATAGATTAGTTTATTATAGTTAGAGAATTGCTCTACCTATATAAGTTTGTAATATATCTGGAACTTGGATACGGCCATCCTCTAATTGATAGTTCTCTAAAACTGCCGCCATAGTACGGCCTACTGCCAAACCGGAACCATTGAGGGTATGGACAAAATCGCTGCCCTTTTGACCTTTGGTTTTAAAACGAATATTAGCCCGTCGAGCTTGAAAGTCTCCAAAATTAGAGCAACTAGAAATTTCTCGATAGGTTTGGGCCGCCGGTAACCATACTTCTAGGTCGTAGCATTTGTTAGCACTAAACCCTAAATCCCCCGTACATAGTTCCACCACCCGATAGGGGAGCTTTAACGCTTGCAGGATTGCCTCTGCATCCGCTACGAGCTTTTCATGTTCTTCGGCGGAGGTTTCCGGCTTTACAAATTTCACCATTTCTACCTTATTGAATTGGTGCAAACGAATTAAACCTTTAGTATCCCGACCGTAACTACCAGCTTCTCGACGAAAACAGGGGGTAAAGGCGCAGTGGTGAATGGGCAGTTCTTCCCCATCTAAAAACTCCCCACGGTAAAGGTTAGTGACGGGCACTTCAGCGGTGGGGGTTAACCATAAATCATCGTCTTGACATTTAAAACTATCCTCTGCAAATTTTGGTAGTTGCCCTGTGCCTTTAAGGGATTCACTACTGACTAAAAACGGTGGCATTACTTCGGTATAACCATGGGCTGTATGGCGATCGATCATAAAATTAATCAATGCCCGCTCTAGGGCTGCCCCCGCCCCCTGCAAACAAACAAACCGACTTTGGGCGACTTTGACGGCCCGTTCAAATTCGATTAATCCGAGCTTTTGAGCAATTTCATCATGGGGTAACACCTTAACGCTGGTTTTCAGTTCATCCCCCCATCGTCTAACTTCTACATTTTCGTTTTCATTTTTACCGATCGGGGTGGAATCTGCTGGAAAATTAGGATAGACCAACAACGCGGCTTCCAGTTCTGTTTTTTGCTCTTTGACCGCTGGTTCTAGGGCCGCAATGTCAAGTTTGAGCTGGTTACCCTGATCCCTGAGGGCTAAAATTTCTGCTCCTTGGGGATCGGCTCCCTCTCTCATTTTTTGGCCGATCTCCTTACCCATGGCATTACTTTGGGCTTTGAGTTGATCTAATTGTTGTTCTGAGGTGCGGATGGATTGATCTAAATCCACGATGGGTTGGATCTGAAGCGCATTTTCACTGCCTTGTTGGCGGCGATCGAGGAGTTCTTGGGCAAGAGTTGGATTTTCCCGAATGAATTTTAGATCTAGCACTGGTAATAACTTCTTAGAGGTCTTAGCGGATAATTACAACAATCATGGAATCTTAGTTTAAATTTTGCCATGGTACCTAATCAAATTTTTGTCAGATCTATCCCAGGGCAATTCCAACGTGGGACGCTCTGCCATGATAATGCCCTAGGGATTAAATCAAATCCATCGCCAATGCTAATCCCCGTTAGTTCTTCTATCGTCTTCAGCTTCTCCTGTGGTTAATGCTTCATAACGTTCATATTCAGCACTCTCTTCACCGTAGAGATCCCCGATATGTTCTAGGCAACAATCGATCGCGAACTCTTGAAAATGTTCAGGGTCGATGTGATACATGGTTTCAAAATTCGTGGGTTCTACCCGACAAAATATTGGGCGATCGTCATAAATCTTGCAATTGCGTTGTTTGGCATCATAATTTTTACACCAACCATCGGGGCCAATTAGGCTGATGTATAGTTCTAATTGCTCTGGCTCTAGGTATTGATCTAAATCTGGCCGCTCGGTGGGATCAAGATAACAACAAGCCCCGCACCCTTTCATACAAACCCAATTCGCCATGGTTTTAAAAAATTATTGAACAATCTAATAAGTTAAGTCTTGTCCGATGGTAATACCTACGGGATCGGAGCTATGGCTAGCATGATCTATGGTCTGATATCACGATCGCTCTGGTTAATCATACGTTGCACCAAAGACAAATCAAAACCAGCTTTTTCGGCAATTTCTTCAGGGGTTAAACCTAAACCTAGGAAAAGAGGAATAGTTTTTACGGCGATCGCTTCCCGTTCCTGCTGTTCCCCTTGAGAGATACCTTGAGAGATACCCTGGGAAATACCTTGGGAAATACCTTGAGAGATACCTTGGGAAATACCTTGAGAGATACCTTGGGAAATACCTTCTTGTAAAATATCTTGATAAATGACAGATTCTTTCATGATATCGCTCCTTAAAATTTGCTTGATGAGATTTTTATCCAGGTTAATGCCTGCGAGGACACTGCTAGCAGCTATCAAATTACTTTGGGTTGCTCTATCTTCAATTTTAATTAATTCTTGATTAACTGCAGCTAAAGTTGCAGCCGGGTTATCCGTTTTGGCAATAGAAGCAAAGGGTAATAATCCTGGGGAGCGAAAAAGATTTCTGTAGGCTGTTCCCATAATCTCATAACTTGAAATCGGTGTTGGGTTGCCTCCATTTCAAAACGCTCCTGGTAAACCAAGGAAGAATTACTGGGTCGGAGGTAAATTACAATTTGCTTAACAGCATAATTAGGATAGCGGCGATGACAACGGACACGATAATCCAACATCCTAAAGGGAATTTGGCGATCGGGATTCGTTTGAAATTCGGCATGGAGAATAAAATCCTTAGCTTTTGCAAAATCAGGGCATCAGCCCTTATGGGTTCTAGGGATAATTCCTGGGGTTTAATTTCTGTTAACTCAACGGCTTGATCCACTAACCAACTAGTTAGATCCTCTGGAAAGTTTTCCACCAAAAATTTACAAATATTGTCGTGCATATAGCAATCCTAAATAGCTTGTGGAAATTGAGTATATTGAAAGCCAAATTTAGTAAGGATCTTCATGTTATGACCTAGTTAGGACTGCTATAGCATGGTTACAGTGGATAGAAGTATGGCAGTTCCTAGGGTCTGGCGTTAATCAGAGCAAGGTTAAACCAAAGGTTGATACAGATAAATCTCCTGGGAAAGATCGTCAAATTAAAAGGGAATTATCGTCTATAATTTAGTAGAAATGATAATCATTATCAGTCTTAGTTGTTCCTATTATTGAAGTTTTTCTAAGAGGATGTTTGAAAAGCCCCCCTTACCCCCATTCTGTGGGAAATCACCTAAATTTTAACCAATAAAGTCCCCCAAATTGGTGGATTTAGGGGGCGACTCAACAACATTTGATGCTTTTCAAACACGTTCTAAGTCATTTAATTTATCTAATAATTTATCTAACCTGTCCTAACTGGTTTTCCTTTAAGGGAAAAAAGTTAACGGCGAATCCCTTCTCTCTGGCAAGTTAAACCCATGATCCTAAATTTTCCTGTAGATAATGCGGCCATGCTCGCCCCGGTGCTGAACGTACAGGGGTTAGATGTGTATCGGGGACAAAAATTAGTGGTGCAGGATGTTTCTTTTTCTTTATTGCCTAGTACCAATACGGCCCTAGTGGGCCCGAATGGGGCAGGAAAAAGTACTTTAGTACAAGCTTTATTGGGGATCTTACCGCGTCAGGCTGGAGAGGTGTCCATCCTGGATCATCAACTTTCCCGTCGGGGTAAATTAAACCGTACCATCCGTCAAAATATTGCTTATTTACCCCAAACTTCTGCCTTTGATGAAAATATTCCCATTACGGTAGAAGAATTGGTGGGGCTGGGTTGGGATGATCTGGTGGTTGGTTTACCCTGGGTCGGTTGGCGCGATCGCCGTCGTGCGATCGAAATAGCGTTACACCAGGTCGGAGCTTGGCATTTGCGCAAACAATTACTCAGCAGTTTATCTGGGGGGGAAACCAAAAGAACTTTACTGGCCTATTGTTTGGTGCGTCCCCGTAGGTTAGTGATTTTAGATGAGGCCCCCGCTGGTTTAGATAGTCGCGGCGAAACGGAATTTTATCAGTTGCTAGATTATTGTAAACAGGAGCAGCAATGGGCTATTTTGCAAATTTCCCATGATCTGGATATGGTCAGGAAAACTTGCGATCGCGTCATTTGCTTCAACCGTACGATTCATTGTCAAGGGAAACCAGACCAAACCCTTTCCCAAGAAAACCTAGCCCTGATCTATGGCAACGATTTTGTTGCTTACCATCACCACTGCAAGGAGGCTTAATGGCCATCGAGACCCAAATCATGGAAGCGATCGGGTTATTTCAGTTTCCCTTTATGCAACGAGCAATGATCGGTGGTATTCTGATCGGTTCCATGGGAGGCTTGTTAGGGAGTTTTACGATCCTACGGCAGCTATCCTTTTTTAGTGAAGCCCTGGGGGACTCGGCGTTGTTAGGGATTAGCTTAGGTTTAATGATGGGTTTAAATACTTCTGTGATTTTGCTGCCGTTTGCGGTGATATTTGGCTTAGGGGTGGCCCAGTTATTGCAGCGTACAAGATTAGCTACGGATACCCTCCTTAATCTCATTTGTTCTGCTTGTTTAGCCGTATCCATTATTTTGCTCAATTTTTTAGACCAATATAAAGGGGGCATTAATAATTTATTATTCGGGGATATTTTGGCCATTCAAACCAATGATTTATGGATTAGTGGCGTATTATTGATGCTTTGTGTCGGGTTTTTACTGTTAACCTTTAGAGCCCAAATACTCTTGACCCTCCATGAACCCATGGCGATCGCGAGGGGGGTTAATGCGGATGCTTACCGCACTGGTTTTATTATTTTATTGGCGTTAGTGGTTGCAGTGGCCATTAAAGCGATCGGAGTACTATTAGTCAGCGCGTTTATTGTGATTCCCGCAGCAGCGGCTAGGCTCTGGAGTCGGAACTTTACCACCCACGTCGTACTTTCCATGGTGCTAGGGGCCATCAGTGCCATTATCGGCATTGTCGCTTCAGCAGTGCTTAATTTACCGTCGGGGCCCACCATTGTGATAACCCAATTCCTAGTATTTTTGTTGGGCATACTTACCCCTCGCTTATTCCAACTTAGCCCAAACCCCTAGGGAGTGTCATCAATTAGCATTAAAACGTTGATCCTGAGCCAGGTTCAGAAAGTATAGTTTTAAACTGAAATCCTTAGCTAAGAATGTGTTTGAAAAGCCCCCCTTGCCCCCCAGTCTGGGGAAATTACCTAAATTTTAAGTAATAAAGTTCGCCAAATTGGGGGATTTAGGGGGGCGACTCCACAACATTTGATAC
>JAAUPO010000055.1 GCA_012033095.1 Synechococcaceae cyanobacterium RL_1_2
TTTAACGTGAGTTTAAAGGTGTAAATAATAATGGCGACTTTGTAGGTTAGAAAGCCTAAGAACACTGGTAACACCTGGAGCTGAGAGGTTTGGGTTGCAACTAGAATCAGCAATATAAAGATACCAATTCCTTTGATCCCCATTCTCGCTGCTGGGCCATCAGCACCCATGGCTGCTACGTCTGAAGCTAACGTTCTTAAATAAACACTGCCGCCGATCGCTCCAAGGAGATAACTTAAGGTGGTGTTTAAGCCATAGAAATACCACACGGCTGGAATAGCAACGGCGGTACAAAGCACCATGATGATATATAGCAATCTTTGAAGCTGATAAAATTCAGCCATGGGATCACTGTGACCATCTGATGAAGGGGAATTTTCATTCGCCATCATGGGTGTTGTCTCTATGGGTTGGTTAGGCACTAACAGATTTGGTAGCTCATAGGGTTAGACTAACTGTGTTTTATTACGAAAGATTAATTTTTCGTACAAACAAGAAGCAATAATATCACGTCCAAGGAACAAAACTTAAATTAATCTAAACCTATCCTGCTAGGGGAAAGTTAAGACCTAAGCTTTCTATCGTGGGTATATATAACCATGGGTAAACAAAACTTTATAGTGCCGGTTAGTTTCGGGTTTTGCTTGATCTTGCGATGTCCCTAAACCCCACAATAATTACCATGGGTTGGCTTTTCGGTTTTCTGCATTCCCAGGATTTTTATAGATCTAAACTAAACTACTAGGACAAAAGTTGCGCCAAAACACTGTAAATAGGTCTGAGAGCTTTAGGCGGGAAAGATTACAACCGATTTCGCTATAATGCTTATATGGCAAGGATTTAAGGCTTTTGTCCTGTAGTTAGAAATCTAAATTAAAAGTAATTCCAACGGTTACCCTAGTTAGCCTAAATAGGATCTACCCGTTTATGGCTCAATGGGAATCAGGCCATTGGCAGAATTACAAGCGGAATAGATGTAAGAATAAGTTTGGTTTCCTTGGGTGACTAAGGAGTAAAACCTTAACCTTTATAGGCCGCAATGGATTGGTCAATTAGGGGATTAACTTTATCTAGTCCTTGCCAACCTAAAATTTCGGTTACTTTTTTTTCTAAATTTTTGTAGGTGCGGAAAAATTCGGCAATTTCTTCTAGGCGGTGGGGGGCAATATCATCGAGGGATCTAACTTCGTTATAGCGAGGATCTTCGGTGGGAACACAGAGTAGTTTTTCGTCCCGATCGCCACCATCAATCATTTCTAACATGCCGATCGGACGGGCCGCAATCACGCAACCGGGGAAAGTGGGTTCATCCATCATTACCATTCCGTCTAGGGGATCACCATCATCGGCTAAGGTATTGGGAATGAAACCATAATCATAGGGATATTGTACCGAGGCAAATAGAACGCGATCGAGAATCATTGCATTCATCTCTTTGTCAAATTCGTACTTATTCTTACTGCCGCCGGTAATTTCAATGAGGACATTGACGATCCCAGGTTCAGGTTTAGCAGGAATTCGGGATAAATCCATAGTTATAGAGGAGCTCCAAAAGCTGATATTACAAGACTAACGATGGCGTTAATACCATCGCTTGCCTAGTATATCCCCAAGATAGACCTAATTTCTCAGCAAATTTAGGAATAGTGTTTGGGGTAAAAAGCCAGCTTAGAAATGGTTGGGATAATTATCTGAAGCGATTATTGTTCATAGCCGGATTAGGGTTATTCTCTGGCATGAGATTGTTAAAGTTAAGATTACTAACGTAGGAAAAGTAACCAATAACCCCCATGGGGATCAACAAAGTTAAAACGCCAACAATGTTTCCTAAAAAAACGTGCCACCTATGTTCGGGGACTTCGGAATTTTTTGCTGACGGGCCGCTGGATTCCATAGATAATTATTTATGTGGAAGATGAAAAAGAAAATATTAAATAGATTATGGCAATTATTCTAACGAAAAAATAGAAAGTTTTGTGAAGATTAGAGGGAAAGAATAATTTTGTTTTTTAGAATACAAAAAACTTATATTTTGTGACAATCTATTTTAATTTTATTCTGGTTTTGTGGTGCTTTAATTTTACAGCAATTTGCAAGAAAGAAACCGCCCAGAATAGTCAGGGCGGTAAACAATAAGCAATCGGAGGGTTAGACTTTACTGTACCTATTTTTTTTAATGGTCACAGTAGTTGATTTTACTAAATTGATTATTTTTGGGTCTATAAATATTTTTTTCCTGACAATCATTAAAAATCAAACGTAAGGTTTTGTCAGGAAAACTAATCAGCTTTTGTACAACTTAAATTCAGGTTTAATGGAGAAATTTAAGTAATATTTAATGATTTTTGATGTGGAAATTACCATCGGGGCAGGTGGTCCAGGGATGGGATTCGTCAGTGGCAGGTCTTGTCTGGCGTTAATTTGTGGATGGCATTGGGGTTTAAAGCTGGGCTAGTAATGGATGGCGTAAGTTTAGGCTCTAGTTCTCAAGTCGCAATAATAAAAATAATAAATAGTACGAAAAATAGTACGAGGGTTTTACGTCTTGTTTCTTGTTCAAGAAAGGGAAAATAGATTGTTAATTTATACCCAGCAGTGCTGGATAGGATATACCTTGCTACTTTTCTTGATTGGGAATTACGTATAATAGACCAGAAATGAGGGTTAGAGCCACGGCAACCCAAAAAATGATTAACCCTGGCACCATGGCATTGGGATGGGGAATCAGGATAATGGCGATCGCGATAATTTGGCTAATGGTTTTGAGTTTACCCCACAGATTAGCTCCAGGAATACTGCCGGTACGGTTAACTCGCCAACCAGCGATCGTTAATTCCCTAGCTAGAATTAAGGCCACTCCCCAAGCGGGAATTAAGTTTAGTTCAATCAAGCTTAGGCAAGTAATTAGTACGAGTAATTTATCAACCAGGGGATCTAAAAATTTACCTAGTTCTGTGACTTGATCCAATTTCCTGGCGAGGTAGCCATCTAACCAATCCGTAAGGCTGACCGTTAAAAAAATACCTAGGGCCCACCACCGTTGATTATCCGTAACCCCTGGCTGGAGCAGATAGACAATGATCGGTAAGCCGAGTAACCGAGAAAGGGTAACTAAATTAGGCAAATTCATAGGTTCTGAGATTCAGGTAAGATCTAAAAATCACTCTAGTACTTTACTTCTAAACTGGTCTATGACTGCGCCTAATTCTATTCCGATCGTTGAAACGGCTAACCTCTCCAAAGTATATCGTGAGGGGTTTTGGTTAAATCAGAAAGTTACTTCCTTGAGAAATTTTTCTTTAACGGTCTATCAGGGGGAAACCTTTGGCCTGTTGGGGCCCAATGGCGCAGGGAAAACCACCTGTTTGAAAATTTTGTTAGATATTATTCAACCCACGAGTGGCAAAGCGTTGGTCATGGGTAAACCCATCGGCGATCGCTCCGTGAAGCAACGGATTGGCTATCTACCGGAAAATGCCTATCTTTATGACTATTTAACGGGGTGGGAATTTTTGGAATTTACCGCCGGTCTGTTCCACCGACCCACGGCCAACACCCAGGGAAGAATTAAAAAGTTATTGGATTTGGTGGGCCTATCCCAACAAGCTGCGAAAAATAAGCCGATGAAAAAGTATTCCAAGGGAATGGTGCAACGGGTGGGTTTGGCCCAAGCGTTAATTAATGATCCTGAACTAATTTTTTTGGATGAACCGATGTCTGGTTTAGATCCGGCGGGTCGTTATCAAATTCGAGAAATTATTAAAGCTTTACGGGAAGAGGGTAAAACGATTTTTTTTAATTCCCATATTTTGGCCGACGTGGAGGAAATTTGCGATCGTGTGGCAATTTTAATTAACGGAAATTTAGTTTCGGTTGGTTCCTTGGCTGAGCTGCTAGGGGATAGCGATCGCTATGAGGTAACGGTGGCTGGGGGCAATAAAGAAGTATTAAGACGCTGGATTCCTGAGCTTCAAAATAAACAACAAATGTGGCAAGGAGAGCTGTTGGGGGATCCCCAGGAATTTATCGGTTCCCTACAGTTAATGGGGGCAACCTTAGTCAATATGAAATTAAAACGACCATCCCTAGAAGAATATTTTATTGCCCAATTAGATGCGGTCAAGGCCCAAGCCCAGCAAAAAACCCCTGTAACCCAAGCCCCACGTTAACCACCCAATTTTATAATTTACCGATAAACCCGAGGGAGTCGACTTTTAAAGCCACAGAGGATTTCCCAAGAAATAGTATTTAGGGTCTGGGCCCAATCGTCAGCGGTAATTATGGCTGGGGCCGATCTTGGCCGAATCAGGGTGACAATATCTCCCGGTTCTACGGTCTCAAGGGCGGTGCAATCTACCATCATTTGATCCATGGTAATGGAACCAATTTGTGGGGCTAGTTGACCATGGATAATGACGTTTAATTGATTAGATAAATTGCGCGGAATGCCGTCGGCATAACCAATACCCACTACAGCCACTTTCGTCGTTTTTTCAGTAATAAAACGATGGCCATAACTAATCCCCATGCCAGGGGGGAACTGTTTAATTTGGGTCACCCTGGATTTGACTGTCATCACTGGTTGTAGGGGAATGGTGGGGCGTAAAAAAAGACTCAGGATAGTAACCGTATAGGGCTAAACCCACCCGCACTAGATCGTAATGGAGGTTTGTTTCCCTCATCATGGCAGCGGAATTGGCTAAATGTAAGAAGTAAGGCCCTAGTTGTTCCTGGGCTAGGGAAGCGATCGCTTGTTGAAATCGATCATGTTGGGTATCCATCATGGCCCGGTCTGGGTCATCGGCGGTGGCAAGGTGGGAATAAATGCTGGTTAAATGCAGTGACGGTAAGCTATTGACCACAGTGACAAAATCCTTTAGCTGTTCCCAACTGGTACCAAGGCGACCCATACCGGTATCAATCTTTAAATGGACGTGTACGTGGTGGTGTTCTAGGCTATGGGCTAAGGCGATCGCTTGGGCTGGATCAACGATGGTGGGTTGGAGATCGTACTTCACTAGGGCCTGAAATTCTTCGGGCGATCGGATTGCTCCTAAAATTAAAATTGGGGCGTTAATCCCTGCATTCCTAAGTTGTACCCCCTCTGAGATGGTAGCGATCGCTAACCAAGTTGCTCCCGCGGCCAAAACTGTTTTTGCTACTTCCACCGCTCCATGGCCATAGGCATCGGCTTTGACCACAGCCATTAACTCAGGATGCCCTCCAAGGTGCTGTGTGATTGCCTGTACGTTATGGCTTAAGACCGAGAGGTCAATTTCTACCCAAGCGCGATCCGTTAAAGAGTAATAGGTCATAGGTTGTTAGAGCAAAAAGAAAACAGAAAAATGGAGCATCAACATCAAAAAACCGTTCCTGTATAGATTAGAAAACGGTTTGATGATAATCAAATTTTATTTTTTGATCAGCTAAATGCAATGGAATTGAAATTGTATTTAATTAAATAATTACTAAATTACTAGGGAGTGTCATTAATTAGCATTAAAACGTTGATCCTGAGCTAGGTTCAGAAAGTATAGTTTTAAACTGAAATTCTTAACTAAGAAGAGTTTCAGGTTTAAATGATGACAGGCCCTAAATTACTAATTACTTATTGATAAATAAATTTAGTTATGCCATTACATCCCTGCTCCTACCCCTGCGTAGGAACCATAAAAGAAAATACCAACCACAGCTAATGCGCCCATACCAGCGATCGTAGCTACTAGCCAAATGGGAATTCTACCATCAGAAAACATTGATTTTGATCTCCTAAAGTTGATTTAGTTTAGCGTTGCTTATAAACAAAAAATTTATTGAGGTAGCTACATCACATTAATTAAGGGTTAAACCCATAAAATTAAATTGCATTAAATTGCACCGACATAACTCCTCAATGGGGAATTAAGTTGATTTAGTTAAAGAAATAACTAGACATTAAAATACCAAGAACAGCAATAAACAATAAACCCAAGTAAAGGGAAGTTCTGTTAAGTTCTACTGGTTGTAGTATTAGGATTGGGGTTCTTTTCCATGGGGGAGTCCTCTTTAAAATTGCTTGCTTAACGTTGGATGAATTGCATCGCCGCGATCGCGCCTAAGAAAAATACTGTAGGCACCGCTAAGGTATGAATTGATATCCAGCGAACAGTAAAGATAGGATAGGAAATAGGTTGGTTAGAATCAGAGGTTGCCATAATTTTTAATTAAGGAATAAGTCGTGACAAAAATTTTTTTTTAAATAAACCTTGCTATCTATTTAGCAAATTCCTGCATTTGTTGCTCTACATTGCTGCGATCCATGAGGATAGGAAGTTCTTGTCTATTTTCAGTGAAGTATTCGTTAGGGCGAGGGGTGCCAAAGGCATCGTAAGCAAGACCTGTACTTACAAAAAACCACCCTGCTACAAATAGCATAGGAATGGTGATGCTATGAATTACCCAGTAACGAATACTGGTGATAATGTCGGAAAATGGTCTCTCGCCGGTAGTACCTGCCATAGTTAATTTCTCCTAAAAATGTTTATTGTAGTGATTAAAATTATTAGCCGCCAAAATCCCTGGGCTCTATCCCTTAACGGAACAATAAAAACACTTATATTAATAACTTAAAATTGTTAATTTTTCCATATTACTAGGGATTATCCCTAGGTGATCAATTTATTTACCAATCAGCCCTAGAAAAATCCCCAGTAAATTGATTTTTGAGCTTAGCCAAGAGATTCTGGTTCAGCCGCTTTAACCACAGAAGGATCATATTTGAGGAGGTTACCCCGTTCCCCAAGAATAAATCCTTTTTCTGGGGTAATGAATTTGACGGTATAGAAATTAGAGGGCACGTTCTCAACCTCAACATCCTGTTTCCAGGTTTTACCCCCATCAACACTTTGGAAGAGGGCGGCACTACCACCAGCTAACCAAATTTCATCATCATTACGATATCCGGCATCAAGGAAACCCCAACCTACGGTAGTTTCTTCTGGGGAAAGGGATTCTGTCCAATCATCAAAGTTAGATTCTTCGGAAAATTGAATTTGACCACCCCGGGCTAATAACCAAATACCACCATTTTTCATGAAGCCCATATTTTGTACTCGGCGGGAGGAGTTACGGTTATGGGGTCTCCACTCGCGATCGCCGGGAGTCCAGGTGGAATAAAAGTTACCATTGGAAGAAACCGCCACATAACGACCATCTTCAGCCCGACTAATATTGCGAGCTACCCCAACGGCTCCTTCCACTAGAGCTTTCCAGTTTTTGCCCCCGTCGGTGGTCTTATAGATAGCCCCTAGATCTGTGACCATTTCTGCCGAATTTTTACCGAGGGCTAGAATGCGATAAGGGCTGCCAGGTAATTTACTACTCAATTTAATGCGAGACCAATTAGCCCCACCATCGTTAGTGTGGAGCAAAATCGATGGTTTACCAGTAATCCAACCTTCTTTGCCATTAAAATCAACGCTAGTAAAGGCTTCCTTTTCTTCCCCTAGGTCAATGATTCGTTCTTCCCAGGAGTTACCACCATCGTTAGTTTCAAAGAGGGTGGCTTTATTGCCTACTAACCAGCCATGATCAGAATTATCGGTAAAGGCTAGATCAGCAAAGGTAGAATCCGTATCAATGGTGATCAGTTTCCACGGGTTATAATCCAACGCAGGGGTCTGGGCACAGCTCCAGCAAAGTAAGCCAGCCAGGACAACAGGAATAATTTTTTTAAGTGATTTGAATAAATTAAGCATTAGTTAGGGAATAAAATTAACCAGTAATATATAAGCTAATAAAAAATAAAAAGGCAGTAATAAGGCCACCGAAAATTAAAAGATTTTTTGACCTGGAGTTAAACCATTAACGCCAAAACCATATTTGAGATTTTCCTCAAAACCGGAAGCTACGTTACGGGGGCCAATATTTTTAAAGGCTGGCTTCCCTGCACCACAGACGGGACAACGCCAGTTATTGGGGACATCGGCAAAAACAGTTTCTTTTTCTATGCCTAACTTGGGTTCCCCTTCTTTAGGATCATAGATATAGCCGCAAATGCGACATTCATAACTAGGATCAGCAGTTTCAGCGATAGTCTTTTCGTAAGGACGATCATTCATAGGTTTTATGGCGATATTGAAATAACTAGACCATTCAACGGCATTATGTGGGAGATGAAGCAAAGCTTCGGTGAATAATTATCCCATAGGACACAACGGAAAGTTTTGGGATTAGGCTCGGCCATGGTGGGGATCAATCCTTTAATCAATTGGGGTTAATGATTAGGATGTCCCATGACAACATTTAGGTTGATTTCCTTCCGGGCTTGGCATCGCGATCGCGGCTCAGATGACGATGGGCCTCGATGGTTGTATGTCCTAGATCGTTTCCTCAGCTAGCCCCAGCGATCGCCGGACTCTGTTATTCGTGGCGATTAATGGCCAGACCATAATCAGTTTAGGCTTTTGCTTGAAAATCCAAAGAGGCAGAATTAATGCAGTACCTTAAACCAGTGGGTTTGGGCCCATCGGGAAAGACGTGGCCTAAGTGGGCATCACAGGCACCACATAGAACTTCAGTTCTGACCATAAAAAAACTGACATCTTTTTTCTCAGCAACATTTTCGTCAGCGATGGGCTGATAAAAACTTGGCCAGCCCGTGCCAGAGTCAAATTTAGTCTCAGAGGTAAATAACTCTGTGCCACAACAGACACAGGTGTAAGTGCCCTGGGCTTTATTGTCATGGTATTTACCCGTAAAAGCTCGCTCTGTGCCTTTTTTACGGGTGACTTTAAAAGCCTGGTCTTCCGTGGATTCTTTGTTGGCTAAATATTCTTGCCATTCTTGTTCAGTTTTTTCGATGCGTTTAACCATGGGTCTATTTGCTCGTGGAATAGTAGTGAAATGATTACGATCAAACTGTAACAAATTTTAACAAATCCCCCTAGCCCTCTCATTTAATTAATTTAGCTAATGGAGTGAAATTAATTGAA
>JAAUPO010000056.1 GCA_012033095.1 Synechococcaceae cyanobacterium RL_1_2
TAAAATCCCTCATCCCAAATCTGGGAAAGGGACTTTTAAAACTCTATCGGAGTTTTCCCCCCTTCTTCCTATATTGGGAGAAAGGGCTGGGGGATGAGGGCGATCAATGAAAATGGGATGCTCCCTGTAGGACTTAGGCAAAAATTTTGATTCTGTCCTGGGCACCATGATGTTTGGGGACAATCTTTCAAACAAGTCCCAAAAATTTGGGGGATTTAGGGGGCTTGTGGGTAAGTCCTACATAGAAAATCCGTAATGGAGAAGCCTGGTCTAACCCATGTTTTACTCCAGCCAGATAATTATAATGAGTATTGCTAAAGCTGTAAGGATATTTAGACCCAGGATAATTGATTATCAAGGGATTTAATCTTGCTGATCCTTGCTTGTATAGGACTACCTTATAATAAACTAGAACTAAAACAGAATGTGTTGCGCCCTTCGTTTTTGGCTGCATATAAAGCTTGATCGGCCCGATTAATCATGTCGTCTAAGGATGAATCTTCTTGGGAATAGAGGGTAATGCCTAAACTAACTGTAAACTTCAGGACATCACAGTCACCGATGGGAATTTCAATTTTTGCTACTTCTTGGTTAATCCTTGCGGCGGTGGCTTGTGCTTTTGCGTAATTTGCTTGGGGTAATAGCAATAAAAATTCTTCCCCCCCCACTCGCCCAAAACGGTCATTTTTGTGAATGTTTGCTTGGCAGGTTTCGGTGAAAATGACTAGTGCCTGATCCCCGATCGCATGGCCATAATGATCGTTAATTTGTTTAAAGTGATCCAAATCCATGGTAACGAGGGCAAAGGGATTTTCATAACGACGGGCCCGCTCGAATTCCTCTTGGGCTAAACGAAAAATTTCCCGACGATTAAGAATTTTCGTTAATTCATCGGTATGGGCGAGGGCTTCTAGGCGTTTAATTAAAATTTCTTTATCCATTAACGCCTGTTCTAGTTCATCCTTCACTCGATGGAGGTGGAGGTGGGTTTTAACCCTAGCCAGCACCTCCGCATATTTGTAGGGCTTCATAATATAATCCTCCGCCCCTTGTTCAAACGCTTCTAAAATATGATCGGCGTTATGGCTGGCGGTGACAAAATTACCGGAATTTCTTTGCAGCGATCGCTCTGTTTAAGGCGTTGGCACACTTCAAAACCATTTATATCCGGCATCATCAAATCCAGCAAAATTAAATCGGGGATAATTTTTTCCAGTTGCTCTAAAGCCTGGCTGCCACTGGTGGCGACTAAAGTCCCATAACCATGATTTTCTAAAATTTCTAGGATCAGTTCCAAATTTTGTTGGGAATCATCCACCAACATAATTAAAAAATCCCCAGGGGCATAGGTATCCACAGATTAATTCTCCACTGTTAAGGATTTGATCTGGTCAATAATTTCGGGAAACCTTTGGAGATTTAAAGATAATTGATCAAACTGATAGGTTTTAAAATTAAGCTCCAGTTCCTCCCCATAATTTAACAATAATGAACAATGATGTGCAGGGGCAGTTTCTAACAAGAAATCAATAAATTTTTTGATCTCTTTGCGCACGGGAACGTCGATCAATGTTTTCCACTCCCCTTGTTGGGCATGGTCAAGTTTTTCAATTAAAGAATTTAAGTCTATATTTAGATTTAGATTTAGATCTTCTGGGGTTGCGATCGCATCGGGTAAAGCCTCAGCGGAGGTTGATTTTGGTCTATTGACTGAAACGGAGGGATAGATCTGGGAAATCTGGGGATCATAGTTTTTCACTTCTATAATTTTGTCGTAAAGCTCCCGTGAATTTAGGGGTTTACGTAAAAACCCCTTAGTTAGTCCCCCCAATTGATGCTCATCTTCCGGTCGAATGGAAGCTGTCAAAATAATAACGTCGATAGAGGCGGTCATCCGATCATCATTAAACCTTCAATTACCTGCTCACCATCCAAATCCGGCATTCTTAAATCCAACAGGATTAAATCTGGCACCAGGTTCTTCGCAAGCCTTAAACCCTCAATGCCCCCACTAGCAAAGCTGAGCTGATGATGGCTACCATGGAAAAATCCTCGAATTAAATCTAAGTTAAATTGCACATCATCAATCACTAAAATTTCTAATGGTGGTATTTGATTGAAATTAGGTGAGCTTGTGTCCCTTGCTCGACCCGCGATCGGGCAACTATTAACCACGCTAATTTCCTCAAAAACAACAGTAAAAGTTGTCCCTTCATTAGGTACACTCATTAATGCAATATGGCCCCCTAACATCTCAGTGAGACGGCTAGTGATACTTAAACCTAAACCAGTACCACCATAACGGCGCGTATTGCTGCCATCCACTTGGGTAAAAGAATCAAACACTATTTCCTGTTGTTCTAAAGGAATACCGATACCGGTATCAATCACCTCGATCGTTAATTTGATTAAATTGTAATTCTGTTCAATGGTTTCACTAAAAACATTAATCTTAATGCCCCCCTCATCCGTGAATTTAATGGCATTACCCACCAAATTAATTATGATTTGTTGGAGCCTGACCTCATCAAATTGAATATACTCCGGCACTGAACTATCAATCTTAATGGTTAAACTCAGATTATTTTCTTTGAGCTTGAGGGTAAATAAACTGCGAATTTCCTCAAAAAGTCCAGCAATGGAAACATCGGTAAAATTAAGTTGGAGTTTACCGGCTTCAATTTTAGACAGATTTAAAATATCATCAATAATCGCTAAGAGGGATTTACCGCTAGAACTCACCACCTTAAGATAATGGCTAGCCTGGGGGTCATCAATTTGTCTTTGTAGCAGCTCCGTAAATCCGAGAATGGCGTTCATGGGGGTGCGAATTTCATGGCTCATGTTAGCCAGGAATTCACTTTTGGCTTGATTAGCTTGTTCTGCTTTAAAGGTTGCTTGGGCGAGGGCTTCATTGGTTTCCTCTAATCGCCGTTGATGTTCTTTGGTGGTGGTAATGTCCCACAGACAACCAGCCATGCGAATGGGTTCTCCGGCTGCATTCCATACCCCTTGGCCACTGGATTTAAGCCAGATATAGGTACCGTCTTTGCGGCGCATTCTAAATTCTTCATCGTAGTCTCCGAGGTGCTGAAGATGACGCTCAGCCATGGCAAAGACCTGCTCCCTATCATCGGGATGGATATTTTCTCGCCATCCTGGTTCTCCATAGGGAAAAGTGGGATCATCGATGCCATAGCCGAGAATGGTTCTGGTGGTGGGGCCATAATAGCTTTCCCCTGTCACTAAATTAATGTCCCACACCCCAGCATTGGAGCCTTTGAGGGCAATGGCTAAACGTTCTCGACTTGATTGTAGTTCCGCTTCGATCTGTTTACGATCGCTGATGTCCCACATGGAACCAGCCATCCGTATCCCTTGACCATCCTGATTCCGTAATGCTTGGGCTACGTCTTCGACCCAAACGTAATGGCCCTGTTGATGGCGTATGGGATATTCAATGCGGTAGGGAAGTCCATAGTTCAAATGCTCCCATAAAGCCTCAGATTGACGTTGACGATGATCCGGATGAATGATTTGATTCCAGTTCATGAAACTGAGAGGTAAGTCCTCCAAGCTGTAACCGGAGATGGCCGTAACCTGGGGGGAATAATAGGTGGTCTGTTGCTTGATGTCCCAATCCCATAGCCCCGCGCCGGAGCCTTCCATGGCTAGCTCGTAGCGTTCTTCACTAACTCTTAAGGCTTCTTCGATTTCTGTGCGTTCTGTGATGTCCCAAATAAAACCTACCATTCTGATCGCCTGGCCAGCTTCATTCCAGACGGCCTGGCCCACGTCCCGCAACCAGACATAGTGGCCCTGTTGATGGCGAATTTGGTATTCCCGATGATAGGGTAAACCCCGTTGGAGATGATCAAACAAAGCTAGGCGTTGAGCAGCTTTATCCTTGGGATGGATCTCTGATAACCAATGTTCTGGGTTGGAAATGGATTCATTGGGATCCCAACCAATGATTGCCATTACCCTAGGTGCGTAGTAGATGGTATCAGTCTGTAAGTCCCAATCGTATAAACCGGCATTAGAACCTTGAACGGCCAAGTTATAACGTTCTTCGTTGCGCTTTAAGGCTTCTTCGATTTCTTTGCGATCGGAAATGTCATGGCAGGTGACTAAAATAGCTTCATTGTCGTGAATCTCTACACTTTTCATACTAAGTAATACGGCATGGGGCAATTGTGTCTTATCCAAAATTTCGATCTCTTCATTGACAATCCTTTCCCCTTGCTGAATGCGCTCTATGCGATCAACTTGGGGCCCCAATACTTGGTGAATATCCATCTGGGAGATTTCATTTTCGTCATAGCCAAAAATGAAGCTAACGTTAGGGCAAATAAAGGTGAATTGTCCAGAGCGATCGATCAAAAATACCGCGTCGATAATGGCACTAAGAAGGATCTGATAAAATTCCCTAGACCGGTGAATCATGGCCTCCGCCGCTTTTCTTTGACTAATATCTAAAATGGTGGAGATGAAGTGGTAGGGTTCCCCGTTGGTATAACGCACGAGGGTCACGGATAGCAATCCCCAAAACATGGAGCCATCCCTATGGACATAGCGTTTTTCCATGGCATAGCTTTCAATCTCACCGGCTAGTACCTGCTTCACTTTTTCTAGATCGGCCCCTAGGTCATCGGGATGGGTCATTTCCTGCCAGGTTTTGGTCATAATTTCTGCAGGGCTATAACCAAATAGGTCGGCTAATTTTTGATTTACGTCTAACCATGCCCCTTGGGGGCTGACATGGGCAATGCCAATGCCTGCTTGTTCAAAGGTTAAACGGAATCTTTTTTCATTGGCCGCTAGGACGAGGGATAGGGTGCCGTGGGTTTTATTTTTTAATAGGTCATCGGCGAGGAGGGAATGGTTACTACCCATATTGAACATAATGCCAATCACTTCCTCTGGTTGTGCTTGGTGGCGATCGCCCAACATATGACCATGGTCAAAAAACCAAATGTAGCGGCCATCCTTGGTTTTAAATCGATATTCGACGGTGAAGAGCAGATCCCCCTGCCATGCCCGTTGAAACTCTTGTAAAACATGGTTGAGGTCTGCGGGATGGACGCGATCGAGCCAACTTTGGTCGTCATCCCCCATTTCTTCGGAGTTATAACCTAGGATGTTGGAGTAATTACCACGCCAGTTAATTAAATTAAGTCGGGGATAATGTTCATAAATAATTTCCCCCAGGACTTGAGTAATCACTTGGTAGCGAGGACAAATGGGCAGCCGTTTAATTTTAATCCTTTGCCGCTGGCTGGCGATCGACCATAGGCCCATCAAAGGTGAATTTGGCTCTATCTCCTCCTGGGTGAGGCGATGATCTTGGCTAACGATCGCTAACACAAAAGATTCCGGCCCATCTATGACCGCTCTAACCTTGAGGTTAACCACCGCTTGCCATGGCTCAGCATCGAGATAAATTTCTTCTTTTGTGATGAATTGGCCTAGGTTTGGGGGGGATTCGGCTTGGGCGATTAGGCCATCAAGTGCTTCGGCTAAAGGGGTAGGGAAAAGTTGTTCTAGGGTGTCACCTCGATCGCGACATAATAACCCCAGACCATCATAAAGAACATGGCGCAGACGGCGATCGGGGGTTAGGACGATCACCGTTTGGGGTTGCGCCTCCAGCCAATAACGCCAAGCCACGTTCAGGACTTCATCTTGCGGGGAAGCGGGATTAAAGGAGGAGACTACCATGGCGAATTAACTCGTTACAAACACTAATTGTCGGAATTGTTAGAGAGTGTTGAAAAATTCCCCAAATCCCCAAATGGCCAAATAAATTAAAGGTTCTAGGTTAAAAGTCCTAGATTAGAAGTCCTATGCCCTTAGAACGTATTTGAAAAGTATCAAATGTTGTTGAGTCGCCCCCTAAATCCCACAATTGGGGGGACTTCATTGGTTAAAATCTAGGGGATTTTCCCAAAAAATGGGGGGCAAGGGGGAGCAAAGGGGGCTTTTCAAACATCCTCTTAGGAAATTCATGGGTAAATTGACAACTTTTCCCTTGCTCAACCATCCTATTAGTTCGATAGACAGGGGAATTAATTGGGGGGCAGATGGAAATTGAATGGGTCAATGGAATCATTCAATCATCAAGAATCTAAGTAAAATCTAAGTAATAATTTAGGCTAATAATTTAGGGATTTAGTTCCTTAATATACTTAAATATACTTACTTTTCTTGCATTACAGTTTGATTGTATCGGGTTTGTTTCAGGGCCTTACCAGGAAGTTAATAGTTTCTAAATTATTGTTAACAAATAGAAAAATACTTCACGTTATGTAAACCCAGCAATCAACATTAATGGAAACGAGGGGGAACGTTTACCATAGAAATTATCTTCCTGAACTTTTAGGGATAAGGGTGTGACTAAAGATTATTTAATTGCTGACTTACAAGCCCAAATCGCCCAACTAAAGCAAGAAAAAGCAGCTTTATTGGAGTCCTGTCATGATCAGGTGGGGGATTGTCATGAGCAATTGGAATTTAGTCAAACTTTAAATAAGGTTAGTTACGCCATTCGTCAATCCTTGGATTTAGAGGTAATTCTCAACACCACGGTGGCGGAGATTCGGTCAGCCCTTGGGGTCGATCGCGTTATTATCTGTCAATTTGATCTTAGCCAGGGCCAGGGAACCATCGTGGCGGAGGCGGTGCTCTCCCCCGATTTTTCTATTCTGGGCCAGACCGTAAGCGATCCCTGCATCCATCCCGCATTTTTGGAACGTTGTGGGGAGGGCAAAATTAAGGGTAATTGCGGATCTAGCCCAGGAAGAGCACCTTCACCCCTTGCCACCGGGAATTTTTGGAACAATTACAGATCCGCTCAAAAATGCTTGTGGCCATTATGGATATGGGCCAACCTGACCAAATTTGGGGTTTTTGGTGGCGAGTCAATGTCAAGCCCCAAGGGTTTGGACTCCATTAGAACAGGAATTATTAAAAGGTTTGGGGGATCAAATCGCGATCGCGTTATACCAGTCCCGCCTTTACCAAAAACCCAACAGCAACTGTTACAACGGCAACAGTCAGAACATTTACTCACGAGCCACGCAGAACAACAACGGGTAATCAATCGCCTCAGTCAACTAGTACTGCAAAACAATAGTATTGAGCAATTGACTAAGCACGCAACCCAGGAAATTCAAAAAATTCTGGCCATGCCCCTGGTGGAGGTATTAGAACTAGCGGATAACCAGGCGGCTTTTATTTTAAAAGCGAGCCAGGGTTGGCCCAAATACCTCCTCAATCAAAAAGTGATTGGCATGGATACGGATTCCCAAGCTAAATATGCCATCACCCATAATCAACCGGTAATGGTGGAGGACTTTCCCCTAGAAACCCGCTTTAGTGGTTCCCCTTTACTCCATAACCAACGGGTGATCGCTAGTCTTATGGTGCCAATCATCGGGGATAACAAGTATGGGGTGTTGGGGGTTCAAAGTCCCAAGGCTAGAATCTTTTCCCCCGAAGAAGTCCAATTTGTGGAAAGTATTGCCAATATTATTGCGGCGGCGTTGGATAAACGGCAGGCCCAACTGGAATTAAATCACTTTTTTGATCTGTCACGGGATTTGTTCGCGATCGTAGATTTTTCTGGTAATTTCCGTCGAGTTAATCAAAGTTTTACCAAAATTTTGGGCTATAGCCTCAAAGAAATTCACCACCATTCCTTTTTTGAGTTGGTACATCCGGCCCATCAAACCTTAGCAGAAGAAAAAATCCATTATCTATCCCTCGGTTTTGATAGCGTGACCTTTGAAAGCCCCTATCGCTGTTCGGATGGGGTTTATCGTTGGTTGCAATGGAACATGATTGCGGCGGGGGATAATATTTTCTATGGGGTCGGCCATGACATCGAAGAGCGTAAACTGGCAGAAGTGGCCCTGCGGCAATTAAACGAAGATCTAGAAAATCGCGTCCAAAAAAGAACCCTCGAACTCAAACAAATTAACTATTCCCTCCTCAAGGAAATTCAGGAGCGGAAAGTGGCCCAACAACGGAATGCTTCCATTGTCAAAGCGTTAGGGGATATTGTCTATGAGCGGGATGATCAAGCCGAAACCATCAATTGGTATGGCAATCATCAACAGGTCTTAGGGTGGGAGGAAAATCAAAGTACCCTCAATGCTTGGTTCGATCGCATCCACCCCCACGATCGCCCCATGGTCTTAGGTCAATTAAAACAAGCCCGCTTACATCAACAATTATTTGATGTAGAGTATCGGGTGCGCCATTACCAAGGCCATTATCTATGGATTCACGATCGCGGCGTATTTCGAGAAAATCCCCGCTATGATGCCTATAACCGAATCTTAATTATTGGGGTCATCAAAGATATTACCGCCCCCAAAAGAGCCCAAGAAGCCCTAGGGGAAAGTGAAGAAAGATTCCGGGCTATTTTTGAGCAAACCGATGTGGGGATGGCCATCTGTACCCTCAAGGGTAAATTTTTCCGGGTCAACCAAAAATGCTCCAATATTTTTGGTTATGTTCGCTATGATTTGCTCCAACATACGTTACTAGATCTGGTGTATAGCGAAGATCAACCGAGTATTCAAGCAGCCTTTACTTCGTTACTCCAGGGAGAAATTACTAGTTATACCAGCGAAAATCGTTATCTTAATCATCACCAAGTCTTGATCTGGGGCCGCTCCCACCTATCCTTAATTAAAAATTCCGCCAATGAGCCCCATTATTTCATTGTGGTGATTGAGGATATTACCGAAGCCAAGGAAGCGGAATTAGCCCTCAAGGAAAGCCAACATTTTATTCAGAGTATTACGGATGCTAGTCCTAATTTACTTTCGATCTATGACCTAGAAAGCGATCGCCATATTTACGTTAACCGGGGGGTTACTAAAATTTTGGGTTATACCCCCGAAGAAATCCAATCCAT
>JAAUPO010000057.1 GCA_012033095.1 Synechococcaceae cyanobacterium RL_1_2
TCAAAAATTGTCAAGAATTATTGGTTAAAATCTAGGTAATTTCCTCCAGAATGGCGGACATGGAGGGCATGGGGGGCGTTTTAAAACAGTCTCTAAGAAGTAAGTTTCTCGTAACAACTACAGCATGAACTTACGCTATTGAATACTGTAGTTGTTGGGCCATAAGCTCAAAAATCCTTGAAATCTTTGTCTAGTAAGCATTTCAGCTTAAAAGGGGACAAGCCCGATTAAAGCTTTGTAGCTATCAATCTCTGTAAAAAATCAGCATAGAAACCAGCATCAAAATTAATTCATAAACGAACCTTAAAAGGGGACAACAGGCATCAAACCCTTGTATAACAACAACTGTAGTATTTGATTTGTGTTGAAAATGAAGATGGGATATTGTCCTCACAATTATTTGACTAACGAAAAATAAGCCTTTCCAAGGATTTTGCCATTGATACGCAAGTCATTATGTAGAAAAAGCCGTTTTATTGTTCTGGTAATTTAATCGCTGAAACCGTTGTTATATAAACGATAGAGGTGGTTTGTCCCCCTCTAAGGCTAGATAGGGATAGATTTAGGAATGATCAACCCTAGAATTATTATCTGACAATGTGCTAGTAGAAATTTCTTGTATTTATGGCTGTATCTATACAAACTTAAAAATAGTTAAAGTTATTGCTAAATAATCGCATTTAGTTGATAAAGTACAAATGATAATTATTAGCGTTTACTTGCTATGTACATTTGTGTTTGTCGCGGCGTTACCGAGAAGCAACTTAATGAAATTACTAAGTCCGATGACTGCTCCATGGAGCAAATTATGGATCAGACTGGTTTAGGTAGTGATTGTGGTTGTTGTGTGGACTATGCCCATGAACTGTTAGGGAAAAAGCGATGTCATCACCCCAGTAATCACGGGTTGAGATAGGGCAATGGATGGCCTCCCTAGCCTCAAAGACCATCGCCGAGGTGAACAAGTCCATCACCGTTAAATGTTGATTCCATTTCTGTTCAATTTGGTTTGAACAATATTTGGACGTTAGTATGGCCAAGAAACCATGATTTCACCTCAACAAAAAGGACATGATCTGGCATAGTTAATTTAGTTAGACCACGGATTTTGATGCCCTTACCATGAGCCTAAAACTCTACAGTACCCTTAGTCGTAAGTTAGAAACCTTTGAACCGGTAACTCCTGGCCAGGTAAAATGTATTGCTGTGGGATCACTGCTTACGATTATTGCCATTTAGGCCATGCCCGTACTTGTTTGGTGTGGGATGTGACCCGTAGATATTTGCAATGGCGCGGTTATAACGTTATCTACGTCCAAAATTTTACGGACATTGATGACAAGATCCTTAATCGGGCAAAAAATGAAGGCACATCCATGGAAGCGATCGCGGAACGGTTTATTGATGCCTATTTTGAAGATATGGATCGCCTCAATATTAATCGAGCAGATGCCTATCCTAGGGCGACCCATAGCTTAGACGGCATTCAACAATTGATTACGGATTAGAATTAAAAGGCTTGGCCTACCCCGCTGCAGGTGATGTGTATTATCGAGTCGATCAATTTGAAGGCTATGGCAAACTATCGGGCCGCAGTTTAGAGGATTTACAAGCTGGAGCCAGTGGTCGGGTGGGGGAAACAGAGAAAAAAGAAAACCCGTTTGATTTTGCCCTGTGGAAAGGAGCTAAACCCGATGAACCAGCCTGGGACTCCCCCTGGGGTAAAGGACGGCCTGGGTGGCATATTGAATGTTCTGCGATGGTGCGGGAACAATTGGGCCCAACCATTGACATCCATGTGGGGGGCAGTGATTTGATTTTTCCCCACCATGAAAATGAAATTGCCCAATCGGAAGGAGTGACGGGCCAAGCTTTGGCTAATTATTGGCTGCACAATGGCATGGTCAAAGTAGAAGGGGAAAAAATGTCTAAATCCCTGGGTAATTTTATTACCATCAGAGATCTACTCGATCGCTACCATCCCATGGCGGTACGTTTATTTATTTTACAAGGCCATTATCGTAAACCTGTGGACTTTACGGACGAAGCTCTAGAGGCCGCTACTAACGGCTGGGAAACCCTCTCGGAAGGCCTATTGTTAGGAAAAAAAATGGGTTGGGGCATGGTGGAACGGGATCAGGTGATGTTGGCCAAGTTTCAAACCTTAGTGGATGATGATCTTAATTTCACTGGCGGACTAGCAATTTTGTTTGATTTGGCTAAAACCCTACGAAAAGAGGGAAATATTCTAACCCATGGCGGCAAAACCACCAGCGATCGCGCTACCCTCCAACAGCAATGGTCAACCCTCAAGGAATTAGCGGACGTGTTAGGGTTTAAGGTGCAATTGGCTACTAATGAAAAGCCAACCGATGAAGTGTTAACTAGCGAGCAAATTGAAGCCATTGTCACCGCCCGCCGTGAAGCCAAGGAACGGCAAGACTATGCAGAAAGCGATCGCCTACGGGATGAACTTAAAACCCAGGGTATTACCCTGATCGATCAAGGTAAGGGCATAACCATTTGGCATCGTGATTAAACCCAGGGAAAGGAACCTAAGTTCAGGATAAGCCACAATCTACGCTTTGCCCTTGTTTGGTTATCTCTTATAGTCAATTGAATTTAATGTGGGATTTTTTCTCCTTGCCATAAGCTAAGTTCACCCCCATTGATTTCCCATAATTATTTCAAATAACTCAAAGCTCTAATCCCAAATTGGCTTCAATCGGCATCCTAGGAATTTTTAAAAAGATTACATAGCAAAGACTTCACACTTTTATCGTCTGTCCTATTTTATAAAATTGGGATAAGTGCGAGGGAGAATTACGATAAGTTCCGTATCTAATTTGACAGAGGATAGCGAATCTAGATAAAATCGGAGTTTGTGACTACAAGCTTATACAAGCGATCGAATTATTCTGTAACCAGATCAAGTAACCAATACTATGCCCACTATTCAACAGCTCATTCGTAGTGAGCGTTCTAAAGCAAAAAAGAAAACTAAATCTCCAGCTTTAAAAAATTGCCCCCAACGTCGGGGAGTTTGCACCCGTGTTTATACCACTACCCCTAAAAAGCCTAACTCTGCCCTTAGAAAGGTGGCGCGGGTGCGTTTAACTTCTGGGTTTGAGGTAACTGCCTATATTCCTGGCATTGGTCATAACCTCCAAGAACACTCCGTTGTATTGATTAGAGGTGGTCGGGTTAAGGATTTACCTGGGGTTAGATACCACATCGTCCGGGGAACCTTGGATGCTACTGGGGTAAAAGACCGTCGTCAAGGTCGTTCCAAGTACGGAGCGAAAAGACCTAAGGAATAATACTTAAATATTGGTCGATCGTAAGGAGCGTCTATGTATAAAGCTGACTTAGTTAATTTCCATAGCTTGCTCAAACTATAACTCCATTAATTCCGTTCCCTTCATTGGGCATAGATTGTGCTTATGCTGCATGGTTACTGTGAGTTGCAATAACTACAGCACAATTTTTACCACGGATATCAGAAATTTTTAACATTAACCCAACCCCTTCACCTCGCGATCGTGATACTGGCCTTAGAAATTATGTTTGAGGCAGTCCCCTTGCGAAATATTCATTCAAATAATTACTAACTTAAAAATTCCATGTCCCGCCGTAAGCAAAATCAAAAACGAGCTGTTGTTCCCGATCCTGTGTATAACAGCACCCTAGTTAGCATGACCGTTAGCCGGATTATGAGATCCGGGAAAAAAGCCCTAGCTTCTAAGATTATCTATGATGCGTTCAGTACCATCAAAGAAAGAACTGGGGAAGAACCGTTAGAGGTATTTGAAAAAGCCATGCGCAACCTTACTCCCCTTGTGGAAGTGAAGGCGCGCCGGGTGGGTGGTGCCACTTACCAGGTTCCCATGGAAGTAAGACAAAACCGTGGTACAACTTTGGCCCTGCGTTGGCTAATTAATTTTGCTCGTAACCGTAGTGGTCGTACTATGTCCATGAAACTAGCAAATGAAATTATGGATGCAGCCAATGAAACCGGCGGCGCTATGCGTAAACGGGAAGAAACCCACCGGATGGCGGAAGCGAATAAAGCGTTTGCCCACTATCGCTACTAAAACAATTTTTTAGTTTTTTGGCGTTATTACTTTAGGGAAAACCCCACGGTTAATCGCTGATTATTGCTGATGGCAATATCTTTGGTGGTGTTAATTTTGGCGGTTTTTCTGAAATGGTTAGCAACGTTGGGAGTAGCTTTGATCAATGGGGCAAAGGTTAGGGATCTACGCGATCGCTAACCTTTGCCCAATCTGAACTGTTTGGAGGCAATGAAATTAACATGGATAGAACAATTGAGATCGAGAAGGTAAGAAATATCGGGATCGCAGCCCACATTGATGCGGGCAAAACTACAACCACAGAAAGAATTTTATTTTATACAGGCATCGCCCATAAGTTAGGGGAAGTCCATGAGGGGAACGCCACCATGGATTGGATGGTGCAAGAACAGGAGCGGGGCATTACCATCACCGCCGCCGCCATCAGTGCAGATTGGAAAGATCACCACATCAATCTCATTGATACCCCTGGCCATGTGGATTTTACGATCGAGGTAGAGCGATCCATGCGGGTATTAGATGGGGTGGTTGCTGTATTTTGTGCAGTAGGAGGAGTGCAACCCCAATCAGAAACGGTCTGGCGACAGGCCGATCGCTACCATGTCCCCCGCATTATTTTTGTGAACAAAATGGATCGCACCGGGGCCAACTTTTTTAAAGTGCAAGAGCAAATCCGCGATCGCTTAAAATCCAACGCTGTGCCCATTCAAATCCCGATCGGGAATGAAGCGGACTTTAGGGGATTAGTGGATTTAGTCACCATGAAAGCCTATCTTCACAAGGATGATCTAGGCAAAGAGATTGAAGAAATCGCCATTCCTGAAGACTTACTCGATCGGGCAGAGGAATGTCGTCAAGAATTAATTGAAGCGGCGGCAGAAGTGGATGAAGCCCTATTGGAAAAATATTTGGGAGAAGAGGAGATTACTGAAGAGGAGCTCATTGCTGCGATCCGTAAAGGGACGATCGAAGGGGTGATTGTCCCCATGCTATGTGGCTCTGCCTTTAAAAATAAAGGGGTGCAATTACTCCTAGATGCCGTGGTTAATTATTTACCAGCTCCTACGGATGTAAAAGCGATCGTCGGGCATACCCCCGATGGGCAGGAAGGGACTAGACCCGCAGATGATCAAGTCGCCTTTGCCGCCCTCGCCTTTAAAATTGCCAACGATCAATTTGGTCGCCTCACCTTTATCCGTGTCTATTCCGGCGTGTTGGAAAAAGGTAGTTATGTGTATAACTCCACCCAGGATAAAAAGAACGGGTATCCCGGTTAATTATTTTAAAATCCAACGATCGCATTGAAGTAGATTCCTTGCGGGCGGGGATTTAGGGGCAATTATTGGCCTCAAACAAAGCCGCACCGGGGATACCCTCTGTGATCAAAAAAATCCCATTATCCTAGAGTCCCTGTTTGTGCCGGAGCCGGTTATTTCCGTATCCATCGAACCAGAGACTAAACAGGATATGGATAAACTATCGAAAGCTCTAGTTGCCCTTTCCGATGAAGATCCCACCTTTAAAGTCAGCATCAACCCAGAAACCAACCAGACCATTATTGCCGGCATGGGGGAATTGCACCTGGAAATTTTGACCGATCGCATGTTGCGGGAATTCAAAGTCCAAGCCTCCGTGGGTAAACCCCAAGTTGCTTACCGTGAGACCATTAAGGAAAAGCCAAGACAAGAAGGTAAATTTATACCGTCAAAAGTGGTGGCAAAGGTCAATACGGCCATGTGGTGCTGGAAATTGAGCCCAATGAAAAAGGAAAAGGAATTGAATTCGTTTCCAAAATTGTGGGGGGAACCATTCCCAAGGAATTTATTAGCCCCGCAGAACAAGGTATTCGAGAAGCCTGTGATTCTGGAGTTTTAGCCGGTTATCCCCTCATTGATGTTAAAGTAGCTTTAGTGGATGGATCTTTCCACGAGGTGGACTCAAACGAAATGGCGTTTAAAATTGCAGGTTCGATCGCAATTCGAGAAGCGGTAATGAAAGCAAAACCCACCCTACTGGAGCCCATTATGGAGGTAGAAGTGGAAGTACCAGAAGATTTTCTTGGGGATGTGATGGGGGATTTAAACTCCCGTCGCGGCCATATTGAAGGCATGGAAAACGAAAATGCGATCGCAAAGGTTTCCTCCAAAGTGCCCTTGGCCCAAATGTTTGGCTATGCCACCGACATTCGTTCCAAAACCCAAGGAAGGGGGATCTTCTCCATGGAATTCAGCAGCTATGAAGAAGTTCCCCAAAATGTAGCGAATGAAATTATTGCCCTAAATAAACCTTTTGGGTAATAATATTTAAGCTATTTTCTAAAATTAGTTTTTTGCCAAGCTTAACCTTGGGCTTAAAACTCAATAGATATCTGTGAGTAACGATAGACTAATTTCAAATTAAGTTTAGTCATGGTTCTTACAAGAATACTAACTAGTTATTAAATTGTTACACTAAACCATAAGGAAAATTAACCGTCTATGGCACGCGCAAAGTTCGAAAGAAATAAACCCCACGTTAACATTGGTACCGTTGGTCACGTTGACCACGGTAAAACCACGCTAACTGCAGCCATTACCATGTCCCTTGCTGCCCAAGGTAAAGCAAAAGCCCGTAACTACGCTGATATTGATGCAGCACCCGAAGAAAAAGCCCGGGGTATTACCATCAATACTGCCCACGTAGAGTACGAAACTGATAATCGTCACTATGCCCACGTAGATTGTCCCGGTCACGCTGACTACGTGAAAAACATGATTACCGGTGCAGCCCAAATGGACGGCGGTATCCTTGTGGTATCTGCAGCGGATGGCCCCATGCCCCAAACTAAAGAGCACATCCTCCTTGCCCGTCAGGTAGGTGTACCTAGCCTTGTGGTATTCATGAACAAAGAAGACCAAGTAGATGATGAAGAACTACTTGAGCTTGTAGAAATGGAAATTCGTGAGCTTTTGAGTGCCTATGATTTTCCTGGGGATGATATTCCCATTGTTACTGGTTCTGCCCTTAAAGCGGTGGAAGCTCTAACTGCTAACCCCCAAATCCAAAAAGGGGAAAATGAATGGGTTGATAAAATCCTCGACCTCATGGATAAAGTGGACGAATCCATTCCTGAACCCGATCGCGATGTAGATAAGCCTTTCCTCATGGCGGTGGAAGATGTCTTCTCCATCACTGGTCGTGGTACTGTTGCCACTGGTCGGATTGAAACCGGTGTGGTTAAAGTTGGGGAAACCGTTGAGATCGTAGGTATTAAAGATACCCGCACCACCACCGTAACCGGTGTGGAAATGTTCCAAAAAGTCCTTGATCAAGGGATGGCCGGGGACAACGTTGGTCTTCTGCTCCGTGGTATTCAAAAAGAAGATATTGAGCGCGGTATGGTTTTGGCTAAACCCGGTAGTATCAAACCCCATACTCAATTTGAAGGGGAAGTTTATGTGCTCAAAAAAGAAGAAGGTGGTCGTCATACTCCTTTCTTCCCTAACTACCGTCCTCAGTTCTACATCCGTACTACCGATGTAACTGGTAATATTGCTGCTTTCACTGCTGATGATGGTAGTGATGCTGAAATGGTAATGCCTGGCGATCGCATTAAAATGACTGTGGAATTAATCAACCCCGTCGCGATCGAGCAAGGTATGCGCTTTGCGATCCGTGAAGGTGGTCGTACCATCGGTTCTGGTGTGGTAAGTAAAATCATTAAATAGGATGATTAGCTGATTAGCTCAATTATTTAAGTTCGAATAATTGCTGACCCCACGGACTAATTTAGGATTTTAGTAGGCGATAAGTCTATTTATCGCTATACTAAAATCCCCCTTGTATCTGCATCGCTTAACTAATCAAAACCAAACAGGTTAGTTCAATTATGCAGATAAACCCAAACTCGTACCTAGACAACTGAAAAGTAATGGCAACTCTGCAACAACAAAAAATTCGTATCCGTTTAAAAGCTTTCGATCGTGGTTTACTCGACACCTCCTGTGAAAAAATTGTTGAAACCGCTAGCCGTACTAATGCCTCTGCGGTAGGCCCCATCCCCCTTCCCACTAAGAAAAAGATTTATTGTGTGCTCCGCTCTCCCCACGTAGATAAAGATGCTAGGGAGCACTTTGAAACTAGAACCCACCGCCGTATCATTGATATTTATCAGCCTTCTTCCAAAACCATTGACGCTCTAATGAAGCTAGACCTCCCTGCTGGGGTGGATATTGAAGTTAAACTCTAGGTTTTTCCGCTCCATATAGAACAGAAGTTTTAAAGTTTTATCTTTGTTAATTACCAGCCCTTAACCTACCGATATCGGCAAGTTAAGGGTTATTTTTGTGAGCATGTTTGAGATAAGCATCGTGGTTTCCATGGACTATAACCATAGCCAGAGAAGTTAAGACATACCTGCAGCAGCAAAGTCTTATTCTCAGGACTTACGCAAAAAGTTTGATTCTGTCCTGGGAACCAGGATGTTTGAAGACAATCGCTCAAGCAAGTCCCCCGAATTTGGGAGATGTAGAGGGCTTGTGGGTAAGTCCTGATAAAATATTTTTCCATACCAAACAAAACGGTTTTGGTCTTACAAGGGGACAAAGTGGTTGCTTCCTTTCCCCATTAACCTTTTTGGGGTTTCGCGCCACAAAATAATTAAATGCATTTATGGCAGAATGGTTTGACCATCAATTACAAAATTTTGGGAAAAGGTTGATTTTTCGTTTGTGAATTAATTTTGATGCTGGTTTACGTTTTAATTTTGGTAGTACTAAAGCTGTAAGTATAG
>JAAUPO010000058.1 GCA_012033095.1 Synechococcaceae cyanobacterium RL_1_2
TGGTTTGTGGTTTTTCAACCACTAGGGCTTTCTGTGGTGAGTACCATACCCGCGATCGATCCTGCATTTTGAAGGGCAGAACGAACAACTTTAGCCGGGTCAATAATCCCAGCGGTTAAAAGGTCTTCGTATACACCGGTAGCGGCGTTATAGCCCATGGCAAAGTCACTGGCTTTAACCTTTTCGACAACTACAGAACCTTCTCCACCGGAATTATCCACTAGTTGGCGTAGGGGAGCTTCAAGGGCTCTAGCTACGATGTCGGCTCCGACTCTCTCTTCATCGTTGGTCAGGGTTCCAGCGAATTGGATAGCCACATTGCTTAGGTGAATGAGGGTGGTACCGCCACCGGGCACGATCCCTTCTTCTACTGCGGCTTTAGTGGCATTGAGGGCATCTTGGATACGCAATTTGCGATCTTTAAGCTCTGTTTCGGTAGCTGCACCGACTTTAATGACCGCGACACCGCCGGATAATTTGGCAATCCGTTCTTGGAGTTTTTCGGTATCGTAATCGGAGTCGGTAACTTCCAGTTGTTTCCGGATTTGTTCTACCCGTTCCGCTACTTGGGTTTTATTGGCATCCCCTGCAACGATGATGGTATTTTCTTTGTCGATGGTGATTTTGGTGGCAGTACCAAGCATATCGACTTTAGCGGTTTCAAGGTTTAAACCAATATCTTCAGAAATTAGTTGACCACCGGTTAAAACCGCAATATCTTTGAGCATTTCTTTGCGACGATCGCCAAACCCAGGGGCTTTAATTGCGGCAACGTTTAATACTCCTCTGGATTTATTCACCACTAGGGTGGCAAGGGCTTCCCCTTCTAAATCTTCAGCGATGATGAGTAGGGGTTTACCGGCGCGGGCGATTGATTCTAGGATAGGTACTAGATAAGCGACGGAGTTAATTTTTTGTCGGTAATCAAAATGATAGGGATTTTCAAACTCCACAATTTGCCGTTCTTGATCCGTAACAAAATAGGGGGAAACATAACCGCGATCGATCTGCATTCCTTCTACTACGTCTAATTCCGTGGCTAGGGATTTAGATTCTTCGACGGTAATTACGCCATCTTTAGTTACTTTTTCCATGGCCTGGGCAATCATTGCTCCAACGGCCGCATCATTACCAGCGGAAACGGTGGCTACTTGGGCTGTCGCATCCCCTTCGACGGGTTTAGACACTTTAGCAATTTCTGCTACTAGGTGATGGATCGTTTTTTCAATTCCACGACGGACAGCGATCGGGTTAGCACCGGCAGTAATATTTTTTAATCCTTCTTTGATCATAGCTTGGGCTAGAACCGTGGCGGTGGTGGTACCGTCCCCAGCAATATCCTTAGTTTTAGAAGCTACTTCTTGGATCAGTTTTGCTCCGGTATTTTGGAGGGGATCGCTGAGTTCAATCTCTTTAGCAACGGTAATCCCATCGTTCACAATTTGGGGTGCACCAAATTTTTTTCAAGGAGAACATTTCTTCCTTTGGGGCCAAGGGTGATCTTGACCGCATCTGCAAGGGCGTTAATGCCTTGCTCTAGGGATCTCCTAGATTCGTCTTTGAAGGCGATAATTTTAGCCATAGGACTACATTAAGCTCCTAAATTATAGATTTACATTAGCCAATCTAGCACTCTAAGAGATGGACTGCTAATTTTCCAGCATCAACCAATAAAAACCTATGACGGACAAGACGTGTAGCCCCAAATAGTACTCGCCGCTTGTATCAAATACATTAATATTTATGTTTGTCAAGTAGAGAAGTAACAACTTTAAGCTGCAAGTTTCCCGCCGTATCTAGGGAAATCAGTACTTATCTGGGGGCAACTTCGCGTTAAATTAAAGGGATTAAAGTGAAGTTTTTTAACTTTTTTTTTATTATTGGCACCGTTCCATGGTTTTACCCCCTAACAATTCAGCCATTGATCCCTCTCAAATTTTTGATGGTATTGGTTATCAACCTCCTATGACCCAAGAAGAAGAAGCTTTTGAACAACTGCAAAAGTTATTGGTAACTCCGGAAATATCTGGGGTTGGGCCCCAATTAAAAGCGATTCAGCATCAATTGGAAGAGCTAAGAACCATCGCGATCGAGGAAGATAATGGCAGCTTTAGGCGGGAAATAGCCAAGCTCAAACAATATCTAGAAGGGGAAATGGCAGCCCAGTCAGCGGTAATTAATAGCCAATTACAACAGTTACGATCGACTTTAAAAAACTTTGACTCCCTTGATTCTGAACCTAGCCCGGATTTGTTAGGGGCGATGGCGGAAACCATGGCTAAACTACAGGCTATGGAACGGCAAATTGAATCTTTGCGGGGTTTGCCGACCCAACTGAAGCAGGTAGAGGAGTATTTAAGTCAAATTAATGTTCTCCAACAAACGGCCCCCGCTACATCCTTGGAGCCAAAAGCCTTTGTTAAATTGCTGATTCCGGTGCTAGGGGAATTACTAAATCGTAAGTTTCAACAATTTATCAATAATTTTAATGATGGTTCGATCGCGGCGATGGAACAATGTTTAGAAGCTCAATTCCAAGCCTTTACGGAACGACAAACGAAGCTATTAAAGCAGGAGTTTAGTTCCCTTTACCGGCAGATGGATCAATTAGATGCCAAGATTAATTATCTGTCTAGTTATCTGGAGTCGCGTTTGTAAAGTTACGGGATGGAGCAAGAGGGGTAGATTGTAGTTGATGGACAGCAAGGCTGATGATGCTTACGTGGAAGTGTTGGTGGATTCCCCAGGGGCGGGCGATCGCTTATATACCTATGGGGTTCCCCAGGGTTTAACCGTGGAACCGGGGGATATTTTGACGGTGCCTTTTGGTTCCCAGCAGGCGGTGGGGGCGATCGCGTTGCGGAACCTGAAGGACTTACCCTCGGCATTAGGGGAAATTGAGATTAAACCAGTGCAAGGGGTGGTGAAAAAAAGGTTTTTTGCCTGCACCTATAACCAATTACTGCAACAAACGGCCCAATATTATGCCTGTGATTTAGTCAATGTGTTGCGCCTGGCGTTACCCCCTGGGGTGTTACAGCGATCGCAGCGGCGTTATTGTTTAAACTTAGATGCTATTCCTACGGGGGCAGAGGTGTTTTTGGTGGGGCCGGCGTTGGCATTATTTAATCTGCTCCAGCGTAATACGACGGAGGGTTATACCTTTAAATATTTACAAACTAAGGTCAGAGCCGCGAATAAGGGGCTAAGGGAATTAAGCGATCGCGGTTGGGTGGAAATTCGTTGGGAACTAAAAAAAACGGTGCAGGCCCAAACCCAAAAAGTGGCGGTGTATGTGGAGATGGGGGAGGAGCTAGCCCAGGAGGATTTAACCCCTCGCCAACGGGAAGTGTGGCGCACCCTGAAGCACCAGGGCGGAGAACTGGCGGTAACGGAGTTGATGGCATTGGCTAAAACCAGTAACAGCTTGTTAGAAAACCTTGCTAGGAAGGGTTACATTGTGGTGGAGGAACGGGAAAAACTGAGATTTTTGGCCGGGGGTCCCACTCAACGCGATCGCCCCAAATCCTTAACCCCAGCCCAACAGCAAGCTCTGAATGTCATTAATCAATTAACGGGGGCCCAAACCGTGTTACTCCATGGGGTTACGGGGTCGGGAAAAACGGAAATTTATCTTCAAGCGATCGAGCCGATCCTAGGCCAAGGGAAGTCCGCCATGGTGCTAGTGCCAGAAATTGGGTTAACCCCCCAGTTAAGCGATCGCTTCCAAGCCCGTTTTGGTAATAGGGTTTATACCTACCATAGCGGTCTATCGGAGGGGGAACGGTACGACACTTGGCGACAATTGATCACCCCGGAACCCCAAATTGTCATCGGTACGCGATCGGCCATATTTTTGCCCTGTCCTAATTTAGGGATAATCATTCTCGACGAAGAACATGACAGTAGTTTTAAGCAGGATCAACCGGCCCCTAGTTACCATGGCCGCACCGTTGCCCAATGGCGATCGCAGCTCGAACAAATTCCCTTGATCCTTGGTTCCGCTACCCCTGCCCTCGAAACGTGGTGGGCCAGTCAACGGGAAGCTAATGTTCACTATGTCAGTTTGCCCGATCGGTTCATGCCCAACCCTTACCCCCCGTCGAGATCGTGGATTTAAGGGAAGAACTAGCCAACGGGAACCGTTCTTTATTTAGCCGTCGGTTACGCCAGGCCTTGCTCGAACTACCCACCCACCAAAGTAAAGCGATTTTATTTGTCCCCCGTCGGGGCCATAGTACCTTTGTTTCCTGCCGCAGTTGTGGCGAGGTTTTAGAATGTACCCATTGTGATGTATCCCTTTCTTACCATTACACCCATGAAGGAGCAGCCCAGTTATTGCGCTGTCATTACTGCAACCAGACCAAAGCCCAACCAAAACATTGTCCTAGTTGTGGTTCTCCGTACTTAAAATTTTTTGGTAGTGGTACGCAAAAAGTAATGCAGGCCCTCGCGAAGGAGTTTTCCCACCTCAAAGCCCTCCGGTTTGATAGTGACACCACCCGCCATAAAGACGGCCACCGCCGGCTATTGACCCAATTTGCGGAGGAGGATATTGATCTATTGGTGGGAACCCAAATGCTCACCAAGGGCATTGATTTACCCCAGGTGCGCCTGGTGGCGGTTTTGGCGGCCGATGGTCTGTTATTCCAGTCTAATTATCGATCGGCGGAACGGGCGTTTCAAACTTTGACCCAAGTCGCGGGCCGTGCGGGGCGGGATGCAACCCCTGGCCAGGTAATCATCCAAACCTATAACCCACAACATCCGGTTATTGCAGCGGTCAAAACCCATAATTATCAGCAATTTATTGACCAGGAATTACCCCAACGCCAGGAGTTAAATTATCCCCCCTATGGCCAATTGATTTTATTTAAATTAACTAGCCCGTCGCCGATCGCGGTGGAAAAAACCGCCCATCATTTGGCTTCGGTCTGCCTCGATCGCTTAGGGGATTGGTGTGAAATTTTAGGGCCCGCCCCGGCCCAGGTGATGCGGGTCAAGGATCAATTTCGTTGGCAATTATTATTAAAATTTGCCCCACAAGTCCGCGATCGCCTAGGGGATTTAACTCAATTCGCTGAACTATGTCCCCATAATGTGCGCCTCGCGATCGATGTGGATCCGTTACAAATGGCTTAAAAAATGCCTTAAAAGCTAGTTTTTATAGGAATTACGCACAAGCCCCCTAAATCTCCCAAATTTTGGGGACTTGTTTGAACGATTGTCCCCAAACATCATGGTTTCCAGAACAGAATCGAAATTTTTGCGTAAGTCCTAAACCTTAAATCCTTGCCACACAAACGCCCTAGCGAAATAAATTATAATCTTTACCCCGTCAATCTCTCAGGCCTATTTACAGTTTTTTTGGCGCAACTTTTGTCCTAGTAGTTAGGGGCTGTCATCATTTAAACCTAAAACTCTTCTTAGCTAAGGATTTCAGTTTAAAACTAAATTTTCTGAACCTGGCTCAGGATCAACGTTTTAATGTTAATGGATGATACACCCTAGATTTATAAGATTAGACTTCTAAGATTAAACTTCTAAGAACGTGTTTGAAAAGTATCAAATGTTGTGGAGTCGCCCCCTAAATCCCCCAATTTGGCGAACTTTATTGCTTAAAATTTAGGTAATTTCCCCCAGACTGGGGGGCAAGGAGGGCTTTTCAAACATCCTCTAAGATTAAACCTCTAAGATTAAACCTCTAAGATTAAATTTCCGAGATTAAACGTAAATTGATTTCCCTTAGGTAACCATGGCAAATTCTGATACTCCCTTACTATTACTCATCGATGGCCATTCCATGGCGTTTCGTGCTTATTTTGCTTTTGCTAAAGCGAAAAAAGGGCCTTTGTGTAATAGTCAGGGGGTTCCCACTAGTGTTTGTTTTGGGTTTTTAAATTCCTTAATTCAAGTGGTAGGCCAGGAGCAACCCCAGGCGATCGCGATCGCGTTTGATCGACCGGAGCCAACTTTTCGCCATGAAACCTTTGAGGGCTATAAAGCAAATCGAGATGAAACCCCGCCGGAATTTATTATCGATATTAGAAATTTACAGGAATTATTAACAACTTTAAATTTAGCGATCGTCACTAAAGCCGGCTATGAAGCCGATGATGTGCTTGGAACCCTAGCGATCGAGGGGGTTAAACAGGGGTATCGGGTCAAAATTATTAGCGGCGATCGGGACTTATTCCAATTGGTGGACGACGAAGCGGGGATTTCCTTGTTGTATTTAAGTAGTAATCCTTTCAAGTCCAGTAGTAACGGTTTCCAGGAGTTTGATCGAGCAGCGGTGATCGAAAAATGAAGGTTACCCCAGAGCAAATTGTGGATTATAAAGCCCTATGTGGCGATAAATCCGATAATATTCCCGGCATTAAAGGGATTGGGGACAAAACAGCGGTGAAGTTATTAACGGCATACGGAACCTTAGCGGGAGTGTATAACCATGTAGAGGAGCTTAAGGGCGCGATCCAAAAGAAAATTGCTGGGGGCAAAGAAGATGCAGACAAGTCTCAATTTTTAGCTCAAATTTTGACCAATACCCCCCTAGATGTGAATTGGGCAGACCTCAACCTCAGTAATTTTGCACCGGAGCGAGGTAAACCGCTATTACAGGAATTGGAATTAAAAAAAGTAATTCAAGATCTACATCAGCTTGAGCGCACATTAAAGGGAAACGGATTAGTTTTACCGGATTTAACACCAAAGACCCCTAGGGAGGACAATCAGCAGTTATCTTTGTTTGATCCTCCTACCCCTAGCGATCGCGGCCCTTTGCCTAAACCAGAAGAGCCTACTAACCGAGACAATCCCACCGAAGATGGGCCCATTACCCCCCTGATTGTGGATAGCCCCAGCACATTGGAGCAATTAATCACCATTTTGCAAGGACAGACCGATCGCGATCGGCCCGTGGCCTGGGATACAGAAACCACTGCCCTCAGTTACTTTGAGGCAATTTAGTGGGATTGGGGTGTTGTTGGGCCCGCCCCGGATCAAGTGGCCTACATTCCCACCCTAGGGGAAGGAGGCAAAGAGCGTTTAGCAGCCCTAAAACCCATTTTAGAAAATCCCACCTATCCTAAAACCTTTCAAAACACTAAGTTCGATCGCTTAATGCTCCGTCATCAAGGCATTGAGTTAGCAGGGGTAGTATTTGATCCCATGTTGGCTAGTTACATTATTAACGCCGATGCCCCCCATAATCTTACGGATCTATGTTTTCGTTATTTAGACGGTATCGTTTCCCTGAGCTATAAGGAATTAGGGTTAAAAAAAGGAGAAACGATCGCCGATCTCCCCCTCATCACCGTCGCGAACTATTGCGGTCTTGATGCCTATGCCACCTATCTTTTAACCCAAAAACTTAAAACGGTGTTAGCAGAAATTCCTGAGGGGCCCTATCTCTGTGACCAGATAGAACAACCCCTCGAATTGGTGTTAGCGGATATGGAACATCGGGGCATTATTGTGGATGCGGCCTACCTTAAAACCCTATCAGTGGAGTTAGGCCAGGATTTAGCCGCGATCGAGATTCAAGCCTATGAACTAGCCGGGGAAAAATTTAACCTCAATTCCCCCAAACAACTAGGGGTGATTTTATTTGAAAAGTTAGGTTTAGACACCAGTAAAAGCCGTAAAACCAAAACCGGCTATTCCACTAACCACGGGATCCTCGAAAAATTGCGGGGGGATCACCCCTTAATTGAATTAATCCTGGAAAACCGCACCCTAGCCAAATTAAAATCCACCTATGTCGATGCCCTGCCGGAGTTGATTGAACCTACCACGGGCCGAGTTCATACCAATTTTAATCAAACGGTTACCGCCACCGGCCGCCTGTCCTCCTCTAATCCCAATTTACAAAATATTCCGATTCGTCACAGAATTTTCCCGGCGTATTCGCCAAGCCTTTATTCCCAAGGATGATTGGATTTTGGTGGCGGCGGACTATTCCCAAATTGAGCTCCGGATTTTAACCCACCTTTGCCAGGAGCCCACGTTATTACAGGCTTATCGTCATCAGGAAGATGTCCACGCGGTTACGGCCAAGTTGCTCTTTGATAAGGATGATGTCACCGGAGATGAGCGTCGCCTAGGGAAAATCATTAACTTTGGTGTGATTTATGGCATGGGGGCCCAACGATTTGCCAGGGAAGCGGGTTTTTCCCCTGCGATCGGCAAAGATTTTATTGCCAAATATAAGCAGACCTATCCCCTGGTTTTTGATTATTTAGAGGCCATCAAACGTCAGACCGTTAGTCAAGGTTATGTCAGTACCATTGTGGGCCGTCGTCGTTATTTTAATTTTATTAGTGATTGCCTCAGATCTTTACGGGGCCATGATCCTAACCTCATCGATCTGGATAATCTCCCTATGGCCTATAACGATATTCAATTGCTACGGGCGGCGGCTAACTCCGCAATTCAGGGCTCTAGCGCGGATATTATTAAAATTGCCATGGTCAAACTCCATCAGTTATTACAGCCCTACCAAGCCCGCCTCTTACTCCAAGTTCATGATGAATTAGTACTGGAAATGCCGCGATCGGAGTGGGAAGAGCTGCAACCATTGATTAAGTCCACAATGGAAAATGCGATCGCCCTTTCTATTCCTTTGGTGGTGGATATTAACGCAGGGCCCAATTGGATGGAAGCCAAGTAAATTTGCTTATCCACACCTCGAAAATCAAAAATAGGGATCAGGATTTGGGGGGTATGGTTCGGCTAACCTGTGGTAGCCCATGGTATGGGGACATAAGGCTGCATAAGGGCCTAATTAGGAGCCTAGGACTTGGGGTTAAAAAG
>JAAUPO010000059.1 GCA_012033095.1 Synechococcaceae cyanobacterium RL_1_2
GAGGGTACTAAGTTTACTAAACACCGGATTAGATTCCAAGTCTTGCACGGAAAGGTTAGTAATCGTTTGACGGGCCGACTTGAGAAAATCTGGGCCTAGGGGTAACAGGCCATCAATACAGACAAGGGCTGCTAAGCGCATTAATTCTTCTTTGCCATAATTTCTCAGGGCTTTAACAAAATCCCCAATATTATCCCCAGGAATACCACTGGTTTGGCAAAAGGCTACTACTTCCACCGCGATTTTTAACGCAAAATCAATGGACTGTACTTTATCTGCTTTAGGGGTTAACTTTTCAATCAGGCCGCCCATAAGGGGAATTTTGTCGCTGACCATATTGGCTAACGCCGCACTAGCAAGGGCTGTATCTGCGCTATCTAGGGTTTGGTATAACCAGACTGCTCGTTGATAACCTTCGGATTTATCGTTGTACAGGACAAGGGCACGGGTTTTAATTTGTTCAATTAGGGCGGGATCATTTTCCCCAGTAACTTGGGCCACTAAACTATCAAACCCATTGGTATTTTGCCATTGACCGGGAACAACAAAGTCAAGAGCTTGTAGGGTCAACGTAGTCAGGTTACGGGTGGGTAACTGATCTACCAATTCAATAATATTTTTACTCATGGTTTAATCACTGGCATTTAATAACCCTTAGATCATAATCAATGGGGGTAAAAGTGAAATCAAAAAAAACTTTAAGGATTTTTGGGTATGCGAACTAAATGTAATTATTTGTGGTTCTGAAGCTGTAGAGATTGTTGGCTTGCTGAAGTCAAAAATGATAGTTTATAGTCAATTGGATTTAGGGTAGTATTTTTACTCTTTGCCATAGGCTGATTTCAGCTCTATTTATTTCCCATAATTATTTAAAAAGACTATTAAGTAAATAAGCTTAGAGGGGACAAGCGACTTCTATCGTTTATATAACAACGGTTTCAGCCATTAAATTATCAGAACAATAAAACGGCTTTTTCGGTAGTGCATCAATACCTTGGTGTGCCGATAAATCATATTTTAAAGAATGGGGACTTAGAATCCCATCAGCAGCTAGAAGACAGAATGTTGAACAAAAATGGGTTTAACGAGTTTGTAGAATCCCAAGTGCTTCAGCTTTCCCTTTTTCAGAGACAACTTTGACACGGGTAGAATGTCTAAAGAGAGCCTATCAATGCCAGGGTGATAAAATTGCTTATATCGAAAAAGAATATGAGGAAAATGAAGAATCAGATCAATTTACTCACGATAACCCTTTGCAACCATGCCGTCGATCGCTATAGCTAAATAAATCCCCTAAGGCCAGAACGATCGCGTCAGGCTCTCTTCTGAGCGATCGTCATTTCAGGGTAGGCGATCGCTGCTTACAATCACATCAATCCAATTACTCAGGGAAAAACTGAGATACTCCAGAATTTTTATTTTTTATTTATTTTTTATTTCAAGGGTAATACTTAGGAATAAGAATTTAATAACATCTAAAACTTAAATATCGATGGGTTACGCTCCCTTGAAGGATACCCTACAAATTTCTAAGTTATTTAATTTACGATCCTTAAGTATTAAGCTTGGGAAAAAATATTTTTATAAATCTTGCCTAAAGTTCTTACTAAAGACAATTCCATTGGATTACTGTGAATATTATGGAGAAATAAATACCAAGTAATAAGGGTGATACCAAGCATTTCGCCATAGTCTTCAATAGTTCCAAAAACTTTGCCTATCGTATTTTCATTAATAACAATATGTACCACATCCACAATTACCCCAAAAAATACTAATAAAGCAATAAATAAAAACAAATCTAAAGTTAATTGCTTAAATAGTTTTGATCCATGTTTAAAGCAAATACTAATTAAACCGATAGTAACTATTCCTGCAATTGCAAACACAGCAAATTCTCCAACATCAATATTTCTAATGCCAAAAATTTCAACAAAATTGAGCTGCCTTCCTATGACCTTACCTAGGGTTTCGTGAATACGCATAGAATCATCTAACAAGATATACACGAGCATTAAAATCCAAGACAAATAGGATTTTTCTTTGGTTTTCCATAAAAGTAATGTGGCTAAAAGAATGCACCAAAATTCTTTAATGTACTGATACATTTCAGCAAAGCCAAAGTCCCTGGTTAAATCAAATTCTGATCTTTCTAAAAGTTTCCAAATCAAAAACCAATATAACACGACAAAAACCATGTCAGTTACACTTAGTAAGAATAAAAGAATGGTTGAGCCTGGTGTGTGAAAAGGAGCAAAAAATTCAAACAATTTTTTATGTTTGATCATAAAGTATAAGGATTTATATTATATTTTTTTATATTTGATTTTATATCTAAATTTTATATTTAAGCTTAGATTTAAGTGTGGGGTAAATCAGCCATAATTATGGTCTCTATCCTTCAAACTTTTGGGCAACAAAAAACAAATCTTACTGTAAAAAAAAGTTCTGAATATGGGTAAATTGAATATGTTACTAATTTATCCTTAACTAACGGAAAAGATTAAGAAAATAGAATTATCGTTTATCAAAAATATGACAAATGTGATACTAGTGCTTTGATTATTAATATTTATTAATCTCAAAACTTCATTTTCAAATAATTTTTAACTATGGTTGTGGAATAAATCAAGATAACTGAATAAATTAATTATTCATAGCGAATTTACTTATGGTATAAGTACCTACCTATAGCAGTCCTAACTAGGTAATGATATGAATATCCTTACTAGACTTGTCTTTCAATGGACTCAATTTCCATAAGCTATTTAGGATTGCTATATTAAAGAAATCTATTTTTTTTGGCCATTATTTTTAATAATTGTTAATATTTTTTTATTTACTGTTAGTGATTTTTTAGTTTTAATTGAATTTGGTTATTTGTTATTTGATTAACTGTTCACCAAGGAAAATCAAATAATTATCCCGATCGCGATCAGGATCAAGGAATATGTGGAATATTTTTATAGTTTTTATAATTAAGAGCTATTTTTTACTTTAACCTTTACTTCAATCTTTTAACTTGGATCTTCGGTGTTAAGAGCTATGCAGCAATATCCTCTCCAATTAAACCTTTAAATGGTCTTTTTCTCCCCAAATTGTAGTTAAGGATCAAAACGAACAATTAGTATTTTTTATCCATCAAAAACTATTTAAGTTAAAAGAAGCGATCGGTGTTTTTGCGGATAGAAAAAAGGGAAATTTAATTTATCAAATTAAAGCCGATCGCGTAATTGATTTTTCTGCCCGTTATGACTTTCTTGACCCCCTAGGGGTTAATTTTGGTTCAGTGAAGCGGCGGGGATGGAAATCGATCTGGAAAACCCGTTACGATATTTATGATGGCGATCGCGTTGCGTTTACCATTACCGAACAAAACCCTTGGGTCAAAGTAATGGACGCACTTTTTGCAGAAATTCCCATTGTTGGTTTGTTTACAGGATATGTATTTAATCCGATTTATCAAGTACACCGAGGGGATGACACGGGGGAAATTGTGATGCGATTGGAAAAATTCCGACGTTTTTTTCCCGCATTTTTACGATTAAACAGATCGATCAATTAGATCAAAAGGAAGAAACCAAGGTGTTATTGAGCTTATTGATGATGCTCTTGCTGGAAAAAAATCGTGGTTAGAGGCTGTTTATAAAGTCAATTGAATTGGCATTTTGTCCCCTAAATTCCGCAATTTGGGGGACTTTATAATTATTTTTCAGAAAATTTACCCCCAGAATGGAGGGCAAGGGGGGCTTTTCAAACATCCTCTAAGCAACGCCTAAAATGTAGTTAAACTTAGTTAGACTATTGTTCTTCCTCGATAACATCGTGTTATTTGCGATGTAAACGGATTAATCGTTTTTCAGGCAAGAATAATCGTGATCTAGTTATTTTTGCCCTAACTTTAATATGCGTTTACCTTTACCCCAGTTCAAACCGGAGAGTCGGGCCGCTGCCCATGTGGCGGAAGTGATTGAAACGAGTACTACCTGTTTTTTGGCCCAATGCTTAGAACCGGAGGAGTTAAATTTTCCACCCATGCCGGCCTTTGGCAGTTGGGTTAAATCCCAGGATGAGGAATCGGGCCATACCATTATGGCGATCGTGGTCAATGCCACCACTGCTCCCATTGATTCGATCCATCGGGCTAGGGCTTTGGGCTTAACTTTGGATGAGTTGAGACAACAACAACCCCAAATTTTTGCGATGCTCAAAACGGAGTTTACGGCGGTGATTATGGGGTTTATTAGTAATAACGATCGCGATCGAGGGAAAGCCTATCAATACTTACCTCCCCGTCCTCCCCAGATCCACCAGAGCGTTCATCAATGCACCACGGAGGAAGTTATTCACTTTACCCAAGACCTCAGTTTTTTGCGTTTATTACTGGTGATCACCGATGTACCTTCAGAATCCCTAATTTCAGCGGTGATTCGTACGATCTATCAAATCAGAAAAGGGGAGCGATCGTGGTTAGTGAGAGCCGGGCGGGAATTGAGTCTATTACTCAAAGATGATTACGATAAGCTGCGTTATATTTTAAGCCAAATCCATGCTTAAACCAGTTTCCCCCTTAGGGATGTGATGATGCTGGGATGATTGATTTGACCATTGCCCCAGCTAGAACGTAAGTCCTGATTAGTGATACCCATGATGATTCTCGATCGAGTTCACCCCGTCGCCTCCTCCTCCTCCCCTAGGGATCGCCCAGGGATTCCCGATTTACCCTTAACCGCCGAACAACGGCACAAGTCCCGGCAACGGATTGAGCTATCCACTGGGGAAACCTATGTGTTGAAATTACCGAGGGGCAGCAAATTACAAGTGGGGGATATACTGACGGGGGAAAATCCGGAGGTAGCCGTCCGGGTCACGGCCCAACCAGAGGAAGTGATTACGGTGAGGGCGAAAGATCCCCTAGAACTACTCAAAGGGGCTTATCATCTGGGAAATCGCCATATTCCCCTCGAAATTAACCTCCATTATTTACGCTTAAATCGCGATCGCGTCCTCGAAGAGCATGTTAATTCAACTAGGGTTGACCATCGCCATGGAAACTGTACCCTTTTTCCCAGAGATGGGGGCTTACCACCACCATGACCATTAATTACCAGGCTTTTTTACGGCTGCTCCAGTTATCTAGCCCCACCCTCCCCTTAGGGGCCTATAGCTATTCCGAGGGGTTAGAGTGGTTGGTCATGGCCCATATTCAAGACGCGATCGCTCTCCAGCATTGGCTCACCATGGAATTAACCTATGGTGCTATTCGTACAGAAGCGGCGGTGATGGCACGGGCCTATCGTTACCATCAAGATTTAGAACGCCTAACCTATTGGAATGATTGGTTAATTGCGAGTAAAGAAACTAAAGAACTAAGGTTGCAAACGAACCAAATGGGCAAAAGTTTAATCCGCTTATTAGTGCAATTAAGCGATCGTGACCCCCATCATTACCCTAATTATTTTGAGCAACTTCAAGATCACCTCGAAGATGGCTGTAGCTACCCGATCGCGTTTGGGGTGGCAGCGGCCCAATGGCAGATTGATTTAGATTTAGCCCTCCCCGCTTATCTCCATAGTTGGGCGAACAATTTAGTTAATGGCGGAGTGAAATTAATTCCCCTTGGCCAAACCGCCGGCCAACAAATCCTCTGGCAACTGAATCCCATCATTGAAGCCCAGGCTCCTATGCTCCTAGGGTTAGAAGATGATCAACTTTACAGTTGTACCATGGGTTCAAGTTTGGCTAGTATGAACCACGAACAACAATATACCCGCCTATTTCGGAGTTAAACCATTGGTGAAAAATCCTTTACGAGTTGGGGTGGCTGGCCCCGTGGGTTCTGGTAAAACGGCCCTAGTGGATGCCCTCTGCAAACGGATGAGGTCAACCTATCAAATTGCGGTGGTGACCAATGACATCTATACCCAGGAAGATGCTCAATTTTTGGTGCGCTCCGAAGCCCTCACCGCCGATCGCATTGTGGGAGTAGAAACGGGGGGCTGTCCCCATACGGCCATTAGGGAAGATGCCTCCATTAATTTGATCGCGATCGAGGAATTAGAACAAAGTTTTAAAGATCTAGAACTAATTTTTGTGGAAAGCGGAGGGGATAACCTCGCGGCCACCTTTAGCCCCGAATTAGTAGATTTAACTATTTATGTAATTGATGTGGCTGCTGGAGATAAAATTCCCCGCAAGGGGGGCCCAGGAATCACCAAATCAGATTTATTAGTGATTAATAAAATTGACCTTGCTCCTTACGTGGGGGCTAGCCTTGAGGTGATGGAGCGGGACAGTAAACAAATGCGCCCCGATAAACCATTTATTTTTAGCAACCTCAAAACCCAGGAAGGGTTAGCAGCGATCGAGGATTTTATCAAATTATATTTATAGCTAGGGAGTGTCATCAATTAGCATTAAAACGTTGATCCTGAGCCAGGTTCAGAAAGTATAGTTTTAAACTGAAATCCTGAGCTAAGAAGAGTTTCAGGTTTAAATGATGACAGACCATAGTATTGCTTGGCGTGAATTTACAATCTATTTTCTATTTCTTGAGTAAGGAGTGAGGGGCTGTTTATAAAGTCAATTGAATTTACATTTTGCCCCCTAAATCCCCCAAATTTGGTGGACTGTTCATGATTTTCCTAACCACAGGACAAAAACCTTAAACCCTTGCGATACATGCACTCTAGCGAAATTGGTTGTAATCCTTACCGGGTAAAACTCTCAGACATATTTAAAGTTTTTTGAGGCAACTTCAGGATTTACGCAAAAAATTTCGATTCCTGGCCCTGGGCACCATGATTGGTTTGGGGACGATCGTTCAAATAAGTACCCCAAATTGGGGGGATTGAGGGGGCTTGTGCGTAAGGCCTAAACTTTTGTCCTAGTAGTTAGGATTGCCATAGGGAAACCTTCGCTGTGATCATTTCACCCCATAACTAAGGTCATTAATTAACTATTGCCTTTGTGTAAAAAACACACTATAATAAAAACCATATCAAATTAAGTTGCTGTTCTTCCCTAATCAAGGGTATGTCTATTCTTCCTAATTGTGGGGAAGTCTAGATTGCTAGTCGGTTAAGTCAGATCAAAACAGTGCCCATCAGCATCGTTCGATCTAGTCCCACCGATAGAATAGTTTAGGGTTTAGGGGTTTTAACCCTGACACCATCAAGCTTTGCCCCTTTCGCGTTGGTCTAAGTTCGATCGCGATCGCTATGTTTGCCCTGTGGTAGTTGTCATGGGGTGCATGGGGCTTGATAGGATGCGTCCTCCGTCATGTTGTTATGGGGTTTATTTTCTATGGAAATTTATTTACAGGGCAAAAAAATCAGTCTTAAACCTCGCCAGGCGATCGGCAAAGGGGGGGAGGCGGATGTGTTCAAATTAAATAAAACCACGGCGGTGAAGGTGTTTAAACAACCGAATCACCCCGATTATCAAGGCCAACCTTCCGAACAACAGGCCGCCCGCGATCGCTTAACTCTCCATCAACAAAAATTACCCCATTTCCCCCAGGGTTTACCGGCGGAGGTAATTACCCCCCAGGAGTTAGTACGCGATGGGGGGGGGCAAATTGTGGGTTACACCATGAGATTAATTGGCCAGAGTGAACCCCTGTTGCGTTTTAGTAATCGTAGGTTTCGCCACCAACACCAGATCAACAACCAAGGCATAACCGAGATCTTTATTCAACTCCACCACCTGATCAGCCAACTCCACCGCCAGGGAGTAATCATCGGAGACTTTAACGATCTAAACGTCTTGATTCATCAGCTTCAGCCCTATCTGATCGATGCAGATTCCTGTCAATTTGGCCAGTTTTTAACCCCTGTATTTACTGCTCGATTTATTGACTCCCCTGCTATGCGATCGCGGCGCATCGGAACCCATACCCGTTCGACCCTACACCACCGATGCCGATTGGTATAGCTTTACGGTGATGGTGATGCAATGTTTGTTATCGGTTCATCCGTTTGGAGGAGTTTATAAACCCAAACATCCAGGGGATCAAATGCCCCATGGTGCTAGACCCCTACGGGGCATTACCGTATTTCACCCAGAGGTTAAATATCCAAAACCAGCTATTCCCTACCAAGTCTTAGATGATAGTTTGCTCCATCATTTCCATCACACTTTTGTCAAAGAACGCAGGGGTAAATTTCCCCTAGATTTACTGACTAAAACTACTTGGGATAGTTGTGCCCAATGTGGTTGGGAATATTCTAGGCCAGGGGGCTGTCCGACCTGTGGTCAACCCTTAACCTTTGTGCCCCAGGTTTCCCAACGGCAGATCCAGGTTACCCAAATCGCGAAGATTAACGGGGTGTTCCTGGAGGTGGTTGCTTATGGCCATAAACTCTATTGGTTATCCAGCGATCGCGGTAACTTTTATCGTGAAAACAACCAATGTATTTTTACCAATCAAGCTAATGCCACTAACCATTACAGGTTTCGATTACATCCCCATTACACCGTCATTATCACCGAAGATCAAGCCGTTAGCCTCTATCACCAAGGACAACCATCGGTATATCACCCAGCCAAAATTGCGATCGATCGACTGGTGCAATGTAACCACCACGGCCGCTATTGGCTCCAAGGAGGACAACTATGGCGGGATGGGAACCTGGGCCCAGAATATATTGGGGAAGTCATGGCCGGCCAACCCATTTTTGGGTCGGGGCCGATTTTGGTTTAGGTTATTATCGGGCCGGTCAAATTACAGGGGCGTTTGTGTTTCATCCCCACAGTAAAGGTTTAAACGATCGCGTTCCC
>JAAUPO010000060.1 GCA_012033095.1 Synechococcaceae cyanobacterium RL_1_2
CCTCATCAGAAAAATCCTCTGACCAACTCACCCCTTTCTCTAAGATAGAGCGGAAAAGTTTAGCGTCAGCAGTGGACCTGTATGATTCCTTACGAAGAAACTTGTTATATTCATTGTCGTAATTACTATGAACCGCAAACTCATTAGAAAACTCTGATTTTTTTTGATTTTCATAACGGTTATTCTTTTGAAAAATGACCGCGATCGATCAATGATCCTGATGGCAATTAGTTTTGCACACTCAAAATAATAATTTTTTCATTAAGAATTAAGGTAAAACTAACAGTATCTTAGATAACAATTTATCAGCGGTCTTAACCTTAAGATAATCACTCCCATACCATAAGATCAAATTTCCTACCCTAATTGTCTAAACCTAATACCTGAGAATATTCGAATTATCATAAATATGAGTAACATTGGAAGAAGAAAGTTTTTGGTATATGGGGGCGCAGCCTTAGGAACCAGTATATTCCTGAAAGCTTGCCAACCCACCGATACCACAACGCCCGGAGATACCACCACCACTGAGCCTGGTGATACTACGGCACCTTCCTGGGGATACTATTAAAGTAGGTATTCTTCACTCCCTAAGCGGCACGATGGCTATCAGTGAAACCACTGTAGTCGATGCTGAAAAATTAGCGATTAAGGAAATTAATGCCGCTGGTGGTGTGCTTGGGAAACAAATTGAAGCCGTCGTGGAAGATGGAGGGTCTGATTGGCCCACCTTCGCCGAAAAAGCCCGCAAATTGATCGATCAAGATAAAGTCACTACGGTGTTTGGCTGCTGGACTTCTGCTAGCCGTAAAGCGGTTTTGCCAGTATTTGAAGAAAAGCAACACATGCTTTGGTACCCCGTACAGTACGAAGGCCAAGAATGTTCTAAAAATATTTTCTATACCGGTGCTGCTCCTAACCAACAAATTGAGCCAGCGGTGGATTGGTTATTAGAAAATAAAGGGAAAAAATTCTTCCTTGTGGGTTCTGACTATGTGTTCCCTCGTACGGCTAACAACATCATCAAAGAACAACTAAAAGCCAAAGGTGGTGAGACCGTTGGAGAAGATTATTTACCCCTAGGCAACTCGGAAGTTAGTCCTATCATCACTAAAATCAAACAAGCTTTACCGGACGGCGGCGTAATCTTTAACAGTTTGAATGGTGATAGTAACGTTGCTTTCTTTAAACAAATTCAAGCGGCCGGTTTAACTGCTGATAAATATCCTGTAATGTCCGTGAGTGTGGCAGAAGAGGAAGTTAAACAAATTGGGAAGGAATATCTTTTAGGTCACTACGCTGCTTGGAATTATTTCCAAACCGTGGAAAGTCCTGAAAATACTAAATTCGTGGAAGCTTTCAAAGCAGAGTATGGGGAAGAACGGGTAACCAATGACCCCATGGAAGCCGCTTACATCATGGTTTATCTGTGGAAACAAGCAGTGGAAAAAGCTGGTACTGCCGATGACTTGGAAGCGGTCAGGGCAGCAGCGGTTGGTCAAACCTTTGCCGCTCCTGAAGGAATGGTAACCATGCAGGCTAATCACCATATTTCTAAAACCGTAAGAATCGGTGAAGTTAGGGATGATGGTCTCTTTGAGATTGTTTATGCTACGGATGCCCTGTGGATCCTGTGCCTTGGAACCAGTTCGTCCCTGAAACTAAGGGTTATACCTGTGACTGGACTAAAACCGATGTGGATGATCCGGGTAAATTCAAAATCTAAATTAAACCTCAGTCCTTAGATGAAATCGGGTTGTTCCTTGGGTTTTATGGGGTTGATGGTTAGCGATGCTACATTGTCTAGGCTTTACCATGCCCCAAGGTATAAACTCCATAGGTAGGAATGGCTCCTTCGACATAAGGAAAGGTAATCAGGAGATTTTAATCCTAGGCTGAGGAAGGCTCATGTTCTGGGATTAATTCTTCTTGGGTTTGCAGGTATCTAAAAAGTGATGATAGACCGTTAATTATTGGGTTAGCCATGGCTATTTTTTAGAAGGATTATTTAATGGCCTCAGTATTGGTTCTGTGTTGTTAATTTCAGCTTTGGGATTAGCGATCGTGTTTGGGTTGATGGGGGTAATTAACCTCGCCCATGGGGAATTAATGATGTTAGGGGCTTATACCACTTTTGTGGTGCAGAATGCCTTTAAGGGGCTAGGGGATAAATGGTTTGATTTTTATATTGTGGTGGCAATCCCCATGGCGTTTCTGGTGGCGGCTTTGGCGGGTTTTGTCTTGGAACGGGCGGTAATTCGATTTCTGTATGGGCAACCGTTGGAAACCTTGCTGGCTACCTGGGGGGTTAGTTTGATTTTGCAGCAATTTGTCCGTAGCGTCAGTTCGATGTTAATTATCGCGATCGCGACATTTTGCGTTTTATTTTTTGTACCGTTTTACCTGTTCGCCCGGAAGACTAATTGGGACAAAATTAAAGGTTGGTTTATCGCGATCGTGGGAATTCTTGCGGCTGGTTTAGCGACCCTAACCGGATTTTTGATTAATAAAGGGGGCAAAGAAGCCCTCAACAAACCCTGGTTTAGTGCCCGCAACGTCGATGTAACCGCCCCTTCTTGGTTGAAAGGCGGTTTAGCTTTAGAAAGCTTAGATTTTCAGTTACCTTACATTCGCCTGTTTATCATTGGATTGACCATACTGTGTGTCATTGGGATGTATTGGTTTTTAAATAAATCTAGTTGGGGCTTAAGAATTAGGGCCGTTACCCAAAATCGAACCATGAGTTCTTGTTTAGGTATTCCTACAGCTAAGGTGGACGCGCTAACCTTTGCCCTCGGTTCTGGTTTGGCTGGGGTCGCTGGTTGTGCCATTAGCTTTTTAGGTTCGGTGGGCCCCAATACTGGCCAGAATTACATTGTGGATGCCTTCATGGTGGTGGTGGTCGGTGGGGTGGGTAACCTGTTTGGCACAATCATTTCCGCCCTCGCGATCGGTGTGACTAATTACATTGTGATTGTGGGTAGTAGTTTAGTGGCCAATAACCTCATCACCAGTGGCGGTAGTGCGAATTTAATTGAGTTTTTCAATTTCTTTGCCACCACCAGCATGGCGAAAGTATTAGTGTTTGCCATGATCATTGCGTTTCTTCAAATCAGACCTGCCGGCATCTTTCCCCAAAAAGGTCGAGGGGTAGAGCTATAGCGATCGAGGCCCATGGGTTAACCTAAGTGGCCAATAAGTGGCCAAACTTGGCCAAGCAATTTATTTGAAATCTGCCCCATGGTTGACCCCCGCTTCCCCCACGATGGAACCTACTATTAACTTTCTAGTTTCCTTGAATCCCAAAAGTTCCGATATTAAACCAATGATGGGCTTTGATAATGATTGATTTTTTAGAAGACTTGTATGCAAAATTTTCCAGGATCAAACCAGGGAAAAGACGGTTTTTGATTGAGGGCATCACGATCGCGCTCCTCGTGTTAATTTTTGCTGGGATTATGCCCCTATTCCTAGAGCCTTTCCGGTTAAGGTTATTAGGACGGTTCCTCTCCTTAACCATCGTGGCCTTGGGCATCGATTTAATTTGGGGTTACACCGGACTCTTAAGTTTGGGCCACGGCATTTTTTTGCGTTGGGGGGCTACGGCCTGGCGATGTATCTCAATTTACAGTTGCCAGAGGGTCAATTACCGGAATTTTTCTCTCTCTATGGGGTCAAAAGCCTACCGTTAGTCTGGGAACCCTTTAAATTTTTACCCGTAACCGCCCTACTCATTATTATTATTCCGGGTATAGTGGCAGGGTTTTTAGGTTATCTAATTTTTCGTAACCGGATTAAAGGGGTTTACTTTTCCATCTTGACCCAAGCGGCGTTACTGGTTTTTTATAATTTTTTCAACGGTCAACAAAAACTGATCAATGGAACCAACGGTCTAAAAACCGATACCCAAACTATTTTTGGTGTATTGGTAAGTGATGAAAAAGTTCAGTTTGCGTTCTATCAATTGACCCTATTGTTTGTGCTTTTGACCTATCTTCTGGGCCGATGGCTGACCAGTGGTCGGTTTGGGCGGATGTTGGTCGCCATTCGAGATGATGAAAACCGAGTGCGCTTTTCTGGTTATAACCCCACTTGGTTCAAGGTGTTAGTGTTTGGAGTCTCCGGCGCGATCGCGGGGATTGCAGGGGCATTTACACAGTTCAAACCGGTATTATTACCCCTAGTTCCATGGAAGTTGGTTTCTCGATCGAGATGGTAATTTGGGGTAGCCGTCGGTGGTCGAGCAACCTTAGCCGGTGCCATTATTGGGACGTTAATTGTCCGCATTGCCCAAACCTTTTTAAGTGAACAATTTCCAGAAGTATGGTTATTTTTCCAAGGAGCTCTATTTTTAAGCGTAGTTACCGTGTTACCCACCGGCATTATCGGCGGCATGAAAGATCTCATTAACCATTGGTTCTTCCGACCAAAATTAACCACCTATCCTGCCATTGAGTTAGATCCTGACGTACAGCAAGAACGGGAGCAATTTAACCATGACCACTAAACCAGCACAACCCCTTGACCAACCATTGGCTCCCGAAACCCCCATCTTAGAAATTAATAATTTAACCGTAGATTTTGATGGTTTTAAAGCCCTCAACCAATTAAATTTTCACCTTCAGCCGGGGGAATTACGGGTTATTATTGGCCCCAACGGAGCTGGGAAAACAACCTTCCTCGATGTCATCACGGGGAAAGTACAACCCACCATCGGCTCAGTTATCTTCAAAGGGCGCAACCTCAGTAATTACTCAGAACACGAAATTGCTAGATTTGGAGTAGGGCGGAAGTTCCAAACCCCTCGTATTTACACCAATTTAACGGTGAGAGAGAACCTTGATTAGCCGTTAATAAAAATAAAAATTTCTTGGCCACCCTGTGGCAAAAACCGTCGGAAGCTGAAAAATATAGTGTGGCAGGTTTATTAGAGACCATCGGCTTAATTGGAAAGGCGGATCTACAGGCGGCATTTTTAGCCCACGGCGAAAAACAGCGGTTAGAGATTGGGATGTTAGTGGCCCAATCCCCTGATTTATTATTGGTGGATGAACCGGTGGCCGGCTTAACCGATGAAGAAACGGAAAATGTTGGTAATTTGTTGATTAGTCTTGCTGAAAGTCACTCCATTATTGTGATTGAACACGATATGGAATTTGTACGCCAAATTGCCCGCAATGTGACTGTGCTCCATCAGGGTTCAGTCTTGTGTGAAGGCATCATGGACGAGGTACAAAATGATCCTCGGGTAATTGAAGTTTATTTAGGAGTAGAGCCAGAATGAGCCAAGCCACGATCGATGAACCAATCATCATGTTAGATGCCAATAACCTTAATGTTTACTACGGAGAAAGCCACATCTTGCGGGGGGTTGATCTCACCATCGAAGCTGGCCAAATGGTGTGTTTAATTGGCCGCAATGGGGTGGGCAAAACGACCCTACTCAAAACAATCATGGGTTTACTTTCCTCCCGAACCGGACAAATTTACTATCGAGATCGCGGCATGATCGATCGAGTGCCGACGGATCAACGGGTAAGAATGGGTATTGGTTATGTCCCCCAAGGCCGGGATATTATCCCCCGCCTAACTGTAGAAGAAAATTTACTCCTCGGTTTTGAAGCCCTACCCACCGGCCGGAAAGGGAATGAAACGCATTCCTAATGAAATTTTTGAACTATTTCCCGTACTCAAAACCATGCTTTCCCGACGGGGGGGAGATTTAAGCGGTGGACAACAACAACAACTCGCGATCGCCCGGGCCCTTGTAGGTAAACCCCAATTACTATTACTCGATGAACCCACCGAAGGGATTCAACCGTCCATTATTTTGGAAATTGAAGCTGTAATCAAAAAAATTATTAAAGAAACAGGTATTTCCGTATTGTTGGTAGAACAACATTTACACTTTGTACGCCAGGCCGACAAATATTACGCCATGCAAAAAGGGGGAATTGTGGCTTCGGGTTCAACGGAGGATCTAAGTGCAGAGATTGTTCAAAAGTTCTTAGCCGTCTAATCGGAATCTTTCACCCAGATCTACCCTTCCCCATTCCATCGGCGATCGCGATACCCCAGACAAAACCATAAAACTATCACTACAGCAATCCTCAATAGCTTATGGCAATTGAGTACACTGTAAAGCCAAGTCTAGTAAGGATCTTCATGTTATGACCTAGTTAGGACTGCTATATAGAACCCATTTGGTATCTATCGGTAGATTTATAATGCTTGAACTGTATTGATTTCGTGCTGATCAGGTTCATTTTGATTAAGGTTTGTTCAGCTCAAGTCTTACTGTGCATTGACCGTTAAAAGCGATATACCTGAAAGCCTTATTATTCAAGATCAAGATCTCAAATGGGTTCTATATATAGTCTTTTTGAATAATTACGGGAAATAAATAGAGCTGAAAGCATTCCATAGTAAGAAATAACCATTCCATACTAAGTTAAATTGACTATATCGATAGGATCCAAATGCGCCAACATCAGCTCGATTTACCACGGGTTCTTTGTCTTTTGGTTTGATAGATCATCACTGGACGATCGATACCCCGAAAACGACCTTCCCCCACTGGAAAAAATAATTTTTGATATTTATCAATGCGATCATAGGTAGATTTACTAATTAAACATTCCCCCGGCTCACACACCGATTCCATACGGGAGGCCAAATTCACCGCCGACCCCAACACCGTATAATCCACCCGCTGGCTACTCCCCACATCCCCCACAAAAGAAGGCCCGGTATTAATCGCAATTCTTAATTTTAAAGGTTCTTTCCAAATCTTCCTTTCGTTCATCTGGTCTAAGCGTTTTAACATCTCGATCGCCGCCTGGACAGCTTGAATGGGGTGGGTTTCATCCATTTTGGGTGCACCAAAAAGGCCATGATACAGTCCCCAATATATTTATCCAGGGTGCCCTTATTATGGAAAATAGACTTAATCATTTCCCCAAATAAAGAATTGAGCAATGCGGCAATTTCACTGGGTTTTAACTTTTCTGACATAGCCGTAAACCCCACCACATCAGCAAACATAATGGTAATATCCGCCTCCATGGGAGGTACCACCAAATTATCCATACCCTGCTCTAATAAATTTTGCACAACCCCAGGGGAATGGTAACGCTCCAATCTTTGCCGAATCTGTTCCTCCCCCCGCAACTTTTTATTTAATAACCAACGTTGTACGCTCGAAGCCACTAGATTTGCAAGGGTACAAAAAAAACTTAAATCTTCATCGGCCAGGGGATCATCTTCGCTATGGAGACGGATCGTTGCATCGGCATATAACACCCCTACCACATTAGATTTATCCCATAACGGTACCGCTAAAGCCCCCCGAATGCCCTGGGATAAAATACTATTTTCACCCTTAAACAAATGATCCGCTTGGGCATCTACGACTTTAATCGCTACTTTCTCGCTGAAGGCCTTATTACAGATACTATTGCTAATCCATGATACGTCACGGTTCAAGGTTTTAGTAGAGGAAATTTTTTTATCCGCGGCACTAACTAATTCCAATTTACCGTCCTCCGATGAGTCCACCAGGAGGGCTAAACGCTCAATGGTAATTAACTCATTAAAAACCACTTCCTGCACTTTGGTAAAAATGCCTTCAATGGATTCCGCTGAATTGAGTCCCTGGGCGATTTCCACTAAATATTTTAGACGGGCGATCGAAGTTTCTTGGGTTTTAGCCGAGGTACCGGATAGATCCGCATTGATCCACTCATTTTTTAGTTCATCCGCTTTCCGTAGAATCGTCCGACCTTCAGTAATATTCCCCCCATCAAACGTCAATTTTTGGGTGTGACGCATAGGGAGAATGACATAGGCAAAGACGTTACCGATTTGAATTAAGTCATTATTTCTAAGGGTCTGGGGAGATCTAATTTGAAACTGGTTCAGTAAAGTACCATTGGTGCTACCTAAATCTTCCACCAACCATTCACTATTTTCATTTCTGGTAAAACGGGTGTGGTATCTGGATACCTCAGAAAATGGTAAACATAGATCACACTCTGGTAATCGTCCTATCGTAAATTGATCCTCACGGACTACGATGACCCTATCTGGGCTATCTTCACTGTGTAGCTTTAGCTTCAGCTCGCTCATAGTCGGCAGAGAATGGTGGGGAAAAAATAGACTGCGAAACTTTTAGTCTAGGATTCCATAATAGTTTCTATTATAGAAGGCAACTCCACCTTCCTATGGATCGCTTTACCTTTTGGTTGATAGTATAGCCGTAGCCATCCAGATTAGGATATTCCTAACACTGTTCAGCCCTTATTCCTTAAGGGGTGGCCATGGTAGTCCTAACTTGATGGGATTCGCGATCAAACCCATGGAAAATGGATTGAGATTAGTTTGTTTAAATTTGTCTAATATTCAAATAGTTTAGAGTAAGTTAAATAAATAAATAAATAGTTAAATATTCAAAAGTTTATCGGGTTTTACAATTCAATTGTTTTTAAAGTTTCTACAAAGGTGAACTGGGAATATCCGTAAAGTATTAAAAGTATTAACTGTTTAGTTTGGAATTCAGGACTTTTTCTTTGAAGGTCAGGAAATAGATCCTAACTAGTGCATTGTCAAATAATAAAAATAATAATTTGAGGGTTGACCATTCCTAAATTCGGTAGTGCTAAAGCTGTAAGGATATTTAGACCCAGGATAATTGATTATCAAGGGGTTTAATTTTCTTGATCCTTAC
>JAAUPO010000061.1 GCA_012033095.1 Synechococcaceae cyanobacterium RL_1_2
GATGTTTGGGGACAATGGTTCAAGCAAGTCCCCAAAATTTGGGGGATTTAGGGGACTTGGGGCGTAAGTCCTAGGTCATCAACAGTTATACCAAATCCGCCTAGTAGCATAAGGCAATTGTTGAAGCCATTAATATCAGCAACAATTGGGATAAAGATTATTTTCCCATACTAAACAAAACGATTTTGGGACTAAACCCCTCCAGCCCTGTATCTTTTTTACGTTAAGAGGGCGATCGCGGTCGATCTGTGTCACTAATCATCGGGACTAGGGCTATCTTGATCTAAATTTCTTGGGAGTGCTAACGATCCCAGACCGTCATCACTCCATAGGAAGGATTTAACTAGGAAAACGGCATAGTTCATCTCGGTGAACGATCGCTTCCCCTTGGGAAGGAATCCAGGCGACCCACTGTTGATCATCATGGGGACAGAGAATTAGAGCAAACTCTTCCTCATCATTGGCCAGTTTGACCCAATCCTGACGGACATAGGGATCAAAGGGATGGTCAACGGCGACAGGGCACATGGGAATCGAACTTAAATCTAAATGGTTGTCCGTATTAGTAGCGGCCATCATAGTGGAATTAACCATGGTCTTGTTTACTCCTATCGATACTTATTGCTTGCTAAATTATTTTCAAAATAAGTGTCCCGAAAGTACCTAAAAATGCTCAAAAATGCTCAAAAGTAAATTCCAACAGCACCTTAAAGATTGATTTTAGGTCTAGGCAACCCCTGCACAAGCGTCATCCTGGTCTAGATATAGGGAATGAATCTAGTTAAGCTGCTAATTTATGGAGCAAATCCTGATAAATTCAGGCCTATCCCCTTTACTTGGCAGCCATAAGTTGTGAAATTGCTATGGCTAGGATGTGATCCCCATGGTGTAATTCAGGCGATCGCTGATCTAGATTTAAACCAAGGCAGTGATTCAACGAAACCACTAGTCCGGTTGAATCCTAGCCCCTGGGATTAACGAGATCCGCGCCTACTTATTTTTCTCAATTATGTATTAATTGCTACAAAAATCGGATTTTCTTGATAAATTGTTATGAAATGCCTACCCAACATGGACAGTTTTGACCCATTTGAGTTGTTTTTGGCGGATGGCCATGCGCAGAGTAATGAAGGGAATAATTATCACCCAATGGAGAAGATAGATAAAACAACGGGTTGTGTTTTGGAGCTTGCGAAGGAAGGGGTTGGCCTTACTCCCTGGCTGTTGGCAATCAAATCTATCTAAGCCTTGCCAAATAGCAACAAAGGAAAAGAGAAAAATTAAAATATTGATGGGCCCTAGCATCGGTAAACGATGGTTAATGATCGCCATGGTTATATCAGGAATGGTGGCGGTAGGGACAAGGTATTGCATCACCATAAAAAAGGTCATATCTGCTTTTTTATTGAAGCCCAAGGGTTTGGTTAAAATCAAACGCCAATAGTCGAGATACCTCTGGAAGCCTCCTTCTGCCCACCGATTACGCTGATGCCAAAGCGCAATGGGAGCGGTTACGCCCTCTTCTTCGACGGCGTTTTCCCCAACAAAGGCGATCTGCCAATCGTCTAGATGTAAACGGACAGATAAATCAAGGTCATCGGTGATGGTTTGCTCATTCCAGCCCCCACAACGGTAGAGGGCACTACAGCGAATAAATTGGCCATTGCCCCGTAATTCCCCAATGCCCCCTAAACCAATGCGCTGCTGTTGCCAGTAGGCATCAAAGGCCATTTCCGTATGTTGGCCCTTTGTGAGGAAGTTGACTGGGCGATTAATAATGGTTTTACGCATCTGCACCGCTCCGACTTTTGCTGTTTGGAACAGGGGGATTACTTGTTGGAGCATGGTGGGTTGTACCTGGGCATCGGCATCAAACACCCCAATAAATTCTCCGGTGATTTTAGCCATGACATCATTTAAGGCTCCACATTTCCCGCCGCCGGCCTGGGGGGGCCGGTGTAATACTTTGAGTTGGGGGTATTGGCTTTGGAGTTGATCTAAAACTTCTCCGGTGCGATCGCTACTACCATCGTTAATGATCCACACTTCGTATTGTTCGACAGGATAATCTAAGTTACAGAGATTATTCACCAGGCGGCCCATCACTGCTTCTTCATTTTTGGCGGATACTAATAAGGAAACCTGGGATAGGTTGTTAAAGCTGAAGCCTCGATCGCGGCGGGTGGAGTCGTCTCCGGTGATGCGGCAATTAAACGCAGGATATGCCCTAGCATCATGGCGCGATCGCGTACACTAGGTATTCAGCCCAGGGAAATTGATATAACCCCACCACCATTAACCAGAGGGCCATTAGCACTAAAGCCGCTTTGAGCCGCCGGCCTCCAATGCCCTTAAAAAAATAGTCATTGATATTAGCCCTCGACCAATCAGGAAGTAAATCCTTAACGTCTTGTTCCGGGAGGGAAGAATGTTCGGGCCAATGGTTATCTGCCATGGTGTTTGTGATTACAGGTCGTTAAAAAGTCGATGGTAAAAGATGGAAACAGGTAAAGGGTTAGGCTGTACGGGGAACCCTCAACCTCAACCGGCGTTAGGTTGCAGTCAGTTAATGTTTCGGGCCATTCGTTGGGACTAAAGGGGATACCCCACTGGTTTGATGGGCAATGAGAGCTTGGGCCCGATCGGGATCTTCGGTAATTAATTGTAAAAAAGCTTGTTCTTCCATCCCTGCGATCGCTGCATAAAAAGCGACTTCCCCCATAATGCGATCGCGGGATTGGCGTAGATACATCGACAAACAGTGGTGAGCTTGGGTTTCCAGGTTTCGGCCAGTACGAAAAAAACTTAAGGCACTGAGGAGGGCCTGTTCATAGGGGGCAAGGGGTTTGAGAGAGAGGCCTTTTGCTTCCATGCTGTCGGTTACAATCAGTAATAATTTCTTAATAAAATTAAACTTAACGTTCAGTTTTCTTATTATTACATGGCCACTCTCCAAATTTCTCTGGCGATCCTCGGTTCGGTGTTATGGGTTGAATTAATCCGGGATAGTTACCATACCCTATGCCATTACGTTCCCGCTTTAGGTAGGGGCCATAATTGGCACCATCGAGTTTTTAAACCGGATTTATCGGTAACGGATCCAGAAATTTATAAAAAAGCCCATTGGTATAACGATGTGCCGGAAGCGTTGGTGATGTTGGCGTGTAGTTTTTTATTGTGGCCGATCGCCATCGGTGTCGGGCTAGAGTATCCCTGGGTGATTTTTGCTGGTTCAATTTATACCACGGGGTTTTTATTGACGGCGATCGGTCGAGGTCTAGGTATTCCGGGGATAGAGGAAGCCACCGACATTACCCATCGGCAGGGGATCTTTGAGGAGCTACCCGGAAATTTTTTAGTGAACCGGACTTACCATTGGCGGCATCATTTTGATAACCAAAATGCTTATTTTTGCGGCATGTTTACCCTGTTCGATCGCGTCATGGGAACGGCCCTATCCCTCAAAGGAAAAAAATTGCAGTAACCGGAGCTAGTGGGACGTTGGGTCAAGCGTTGATCAAAGAATTGAGCCGTAGAGAAGCCAAGGTTATTGCCCTTACTTCTTCCCCCCAAACCCAGTTATGGGATCATGGTGGTAATGCGATCGAAACAATTACTTGGCAAACCGGCCAGGAGGCCGAATTACTAACCCATTTAGAAAAGGTCGATATCCTATTACTCAACCATGGCATTAATGTCCACGATCGCCGGGATGCGGACGCGATCGAAGCTTCCTACGACATCAATACCTTTTCTAGTTGGCGGTTGATGAATTTATTTTTACCACCGTCAAATCCAATAAAGATAAGGCGAGAAAAGAGATCTGGGTCAATACTTCCGAAGCTGAAGTTAACCCCGCCTTTAGTCCCCTATACGAATTAAGTAAGCGATCGCTAGGGGATTTAGTGACCCTAGCCCGTTTAGATGCCCCGATCGTGATCAGAAAATTAATCCTGGGCCCGTTTAAAAGTAACCTTAACCCCGTGGGAGTCATGGGAGCTAATTGGGTAGCCCGCCAAATTATTAACCTCGCCCAACGGGATTTTCGCACCATCATTGTTACCATTAATCCCCTTACCTTTATCTTCATGCCCATCAAGGAGCTAGCGGTAGGGTTATATTTTCGTTGGTTCACTAAAGCTTAAATCAGCAAAATTTGAAGGATCGACACTATCGCGATCGCCCATCGGATTCCGTCGGTTCAACCATAGCCAGATCCCTAGGGATAGGTCAACTTAGAGGCTGCAGATAAAGTCAATTAACTCTATCAGGACTTACGCAAAAATTTGGATTCTGTCCTGGGAACCATACTGTTTTGGGACGTTGGGGACAATCGTTCAAGTAAGTCCACCAACTTTGGGGATTTAGGGGGCTTGGGCGTAAGTCCTAAGCGTTAAAACGCTGATCCTGAGCCAGGTTCAGAAAATATAGTTTTAAACTAAAATCCTTAGCTCACAAGAGTTTTAGGCTTAAATGATGACAGTCTCTAGGCTCTTTTTTCAATTTTCACTCTGTTCGGAGTATTGATTATTGCCAAATAAAAAAATTAGGTAGTCCTATACAGGTAAGGAGCAGGAAGCTTAAATCGATTGATAAGCAATTATCCTAGGTCTAAATATCCTTACCGCTTTAGCACTCCCAAAAATTACAACCCCATGTGTTTAATCACATAGTCAAAGTGGGCCATGGAATGGAGGTGCAAATAAATTAGTTCCAGCATGTCATTGTTAAATAATTCATGAACCCGATCGCGGTCTAGGGCCTGAAACCTATCGCGATCGATGCTCATAAAACCATCTAGGGCCATGGTTTGGCCGGAGGATAGTTTAATATCCGCTTTCCTAGGGGTGAGGAGTTCGAGGGTTTGTAAATGCTGACAAAAAGCCTGGGTCGGTTCATATTGGGCTTGAAAATTATTAATAAAATCCATGGCACCCTGGAGAAACGCAGTTGGGGATTCCCTCTCATCAAATAGTTTGTGGCCTTGATTTTGTTGGTTAAACCCCCTAAAACTTTGATCGATACTTAGGGTTAGGGTTTTACCTTCGTCCTGGCTACGGTAAATAAAGGGATAACGGCGCACAAAGGCAGGAATATAGGGCACAGACCATGTACCATCCTGGTTGACGTAAATATTTTCATCGCCACGCACCCCCAAAATTACGGCGGGGAACACTCCATTTTCTGTATTTGTACCAGTAAAAATGATGGGGTAATAGTGGGCCAACTGTTTAAACTCGATCGCCATCACCGGCACAGAATTCGTTTTTTGAGCAAAGAAATAATCCTTACCCATCTCGATCGACCAATCACGATGCTCTTCTTGGGAGAGGGAAACGATGTTTTCGTAGAAAAGCATTTGTTTAACCATAGGTCATGGGGATGGGGAACAAGTATGAAGGGATAAATGATTGTGAATAATCTAGGAATTATACAAACAATGGCTAATTTAATTCCTCGTTATGGTTAACTCCGCTCAACAAACTTCAACCAAAATCTTCTCCCTAGCGATAGATTGCCCTGAGCTACCCTCCGCTATTCCTTGTCAATCCGTGCTAGAAACATTAACCCAAAGTGCTAGGATGGTGAAGAACATTGATCGATCGCTTAAACTAATTCAATCAAATCCAATCCATCCAATCTAATCAGCTCCAGTCAGCTCCCAGTTTAATGATGAAATAATGATAGTAAAGGTTTAAGCCGATCGCGGTGATCAATCAATCTTAAACCAAAGTATGGTTATGGTAGATGTTAGCGGTGGTAGGTTGAACATAGTTAAAGCACCAGGGAAATCCATTAAAGTTAGATTTTGATTTGAGATCAATTCAGTGAATCCATAACGTGAGTAATTATGAGTAATAAAATTGAACAAGCCCAACAATGGCTAAACCAGGTGTTACCCCAGATGGGGTGTGAAACGTCCGTGGCCATTAGTGAAACGGAGGACGAATATACTGAATCAAAATGGTTATTAATGGACAAAACCAAGCTTAACCCAGAACAATTACAAGTATTTTTAGAGCAAGACGCTAAAGCCCTCAATCATTTGCAGTATTTGATGAATATCACCATCAATGTAGATGTTGAGCCGGACGAAAAAGAAGTATTTACCATCGATTTAGATGACTATCGCCTCAATCACCGTCAGGAACTATTTGCCCGCGCTACCCAGGTGGCAGAGCAGGTACGTACCACCGGAGAAGAAATTACGATGGAACCCATGTCAGGGATTGATCGGCGGCAAGTCCATCACTTCTTTGCTAAGATTGATGACCTGACCACGGAAAGCCGGGGTTACGAACACGATCGTCGGTTAGTTGTTAAACCAGTAGCAGCATAAACCATCACCATCACCATACTTATTATCTGTAGGGGCCATGGAAAGGATTTTTATTCCCCATTTATTAAGGCATGAATATCACCAACGCCAATGGGAAATTGAAGAAAATATAAGTAACCTGGTGACCTTAACCCCCGTTAAAGGTTCAGTGGTCGTGCGCCATGGGGGCACATTTCTAGAAGTATTAAGCCAGGTTCATACCATTGTTAACCTGACCTGCGATCGCTGCTTGAAAAAATATAACCACCGTCTCGCGATCGATACTAATGAAATCATCGTGTTAACCGATGACCAAGGGGATCCGGAGTTTGAAGAACATCTCACTAGTGATGATCTAGTGGAAAGCTTGTCCCTAAACGGCCATTTTGACATGGAACAATGGTTATTTGAACAGTTATCCCTAGCCCTGCCCCTACAAATGTCCTGTGGGGATGATTGTGAAGGGACAGCCATTACTAGTTCTGCCGATCCTGACGGGTTAGTGGATAGCCGGTGGGCTTCCCTGGCCGCCCTCAAAAATCAACTGCCATCTTAAAACCAATTTCCTATGGGTTTTGCTGAAGAACTATCCCTGTTGTTGCGGGCTTGTTACCCGATTATCTATATTCCCACCACCGAAGAAGAACGCCTAGAACAAACCATTGCCACCCTCATGGCGACGGTGGGTAATCGCCCGGTGTATAAATGGGATTTTGTCGATGGCTATGGGGCCCAACCGAATTATGAACATTATGCCCAACGCAATCCCCTCCAGGCCTTAGAATTTTTAGATAAATTGGCGGCCCAAGCTTCTGGATTAGTGATTCTCAAGGATTTCCATCGCTTTTTAGAGGATATTTCCGTTGCTCGAAAACTGCGTAATTTGGCCCGGGAACTAAAAAAACAACGTAAAAATATTGTGATTGTGGCTCCAGAAATTGCCATTCCCAAGGATCTCCAGGAAACCATCACCATTCTAGAATTTCCTTTACCCACCTCTGTAGAGATTGAAGGGGAGATTAAGCAATTAATGACGGGCCTTGGCAAAACCCTAGACCCAGAATTACTAGGGGAATTAGTGCGATCGGCCCAGGGGTTATCCCTCGAAAGAATTCGGCGAGTCCTGACCCTCGCGATCGCGTCCCATGGTGATGTCAATGAAGATGATACAGAACTATTATTGGCAGAAAAACGACAATCTATCCGTCAAACCCAAATTTTAGATTTTTACCCCGCCACGGAACAAATTACGGACATTGGGGGATTAGATAACCTCAAAGCTTGGTTATTAAGGCGGGGTGGGGGCTTTAGTGCCCAAGCTCGGGCCTATGGTTTACCCTATCCCAAAGGGTTACTGCTGGCGGGGATTCAGGGCACAGGCAAGTCCTTAACCGCCAAAGCGATCGCCCACCATTGGCATTTACCGTTACTGCGGTTAGATGTGGGCAGACTGTTCGGTGGTTTAGTGGGGGAATCGGAATCCCGCACCCGTCAAATGATTAACTTGGCCGAAGCCCTATCCCCCTGTGTGCTTTGGATCGATGAAATTGACAAAGCCTTTGCGGGGGAGATAGTCGGGGGGATTCAGGAACCACTAGTCGGGTATTTGGGACATTTTTAACTTGGCTCGCAGAAAAAGCATCCCCCGTATTTGTCGTCGCCACCGCTAACAATATTCAAGCCTTACCGCCGGAGATGTTACGCAAGGGAAGGTTTGATGAAATCTTTTTTGTGGGCTTACCTAACCAAAGCGAGCGACAGGAAATTTTTGAAGTGCACCTAAGCCGGTTGCGCCCCCATAATCTCCAAAGTTACGACCTCAAACGCTTAGCCTATGAAACGCCGGACTTCTCTGGGGCGGAGATTGAACAGATTATTATTGAAGCGATGCACATTGGGTTTAGTCAAAATCGGGACTTTACCACCGATGATATGTTAGAAGCGGCTAGCCAAATTGTCCCCCTAGCCCAAACCGCCAAGGAACAGATCGAATTTTTGCAACAGTGGGCCAACTCCGGCAAAGCCCGCCTTGCTTCCCAATCTAGTTTGTCTAGCCGTTTGGATAATTAACCTTTCCCTCGCCTCTACATTGGATCTGTGGGTAAATATAGCTATAGCCAATGCGATCGCAACAGATTAACCATGGTAAAAACCTAACTACACAAGCTTGTTACCCCTTACTGAAAAGCTCCCCTTGCTGGGGAAATCCCCTAGATTTTAACCAATGAAGTCCTCCAAATTGAGGAATTTAGGGGTCTTGTGCGTAAGTCCTAAGTCATAAAGAAGAAAATTGCTTCGGGCTTAGGAGCTTGAAGATTGAGCGTTAATCCAAGCTTGCAGTGGATGGGGGTAGGGGTAAACGTTGGGTGGTGGATTGGGCTAAGCATAAATGCAC
>JAAUPO010000062.1 GCA_012033095.1 Synechococcaceae cyanobacterium RL_1_2
CTCACTTCCGGCTTGAGTTCTCAAACTATTGCTCTGTCTAGGTTCTTTGCCTCGGTTCAGAAGTTCCCCTCTCAACCGCGCATTTACCAATATATCCTCTACCTCTCTCTTTGTCAATACCTTTTTTCTTTTTTTTTGAAATTCGCTACTCTCTTGTTCTTTCCTCGTTTTTCGGCTCTTTCTTTTTTGTTTTTTACTGGCTTTTTGGGGAAAACAATTTATAAATTTTGGAGTAGGAACTTTTTTTGGGGGTTTTGTTATGAATGGGAAAGGATGTTATTGGGAAATGAGTAGGAGATCGCTGTTATCGCTTTTTTGTTGGGAATTGGAATGAGTTTGAAAGGTTGTGGTGAGGGAAAAATTGAACCCGATCGCTTACTGGTGTCTTGTGCGTCGAGCTTGGAGGAAGTAATGGGGGAGATAAATCGGGTTTATTTAAGTATTAACAATATTGAGTTGAATATGAATTGGGGTGGGTCTGGGGCTTTAGCGCAACAGATTAGTCAGGGGGCTCCGGTTGATCTTTTTATTTCTGCGTCTAGGGAGCAGATGGATATTGTGAGGGAAGAAAATTTATTGGTGGAAGCTAGTTACCAGGAATTTTTGACGAATGATTTGGTTTTAGCAGGGAATTCTTCTGTGGGAAAGGTTCAACCGTCCTTAGGGCTACAGAATTTAAGCGATCGCACTGGGAATAAAATTGGCATTGGAGATCCTCGTACGGTGCCGGCGGGGATGTATGCGCAGCAAGCTTTAATTGCTTTGGGGTTATGGGAAAAAATACAGGATCAATTGGTGTTTATGGGTAGCGTAAAGCAAGTGATAACAGCGGTGGCGATGGGGAACGTGGATGTGGGATTTGTCTATGGGACGGATATTCGGGGACTTCGGGATATAAGGATAATTGAGGTGGTCGCAAAAGAACTCTATGGGCCGATTGTCTATGGGATGGCGATCGTGGCGCGGACTAGGAATGGGGAATTAGCGCAACATTATCAGCAATTTTTGTTGAGCGATCGCGCAAAACAATTATTTAAAAGCTACGGTTTTGGTTGGCTTGATGATAGGCCATAATTCAGGGATGACAGAATACTACTAAGTTCATCAAATAGTTTGGGCAATTTTTCCAATAGGGAAGAGAGATTGGCTAGCTCATCATGTTTGGTGAGGTTTTCTATTTCTTTACTTAACTCATTGATTTTTAGGGCACCGATGGTACTAGAAGCTCCTTTGAGTTGATGACTCTTTTGTTTAATTAACTCTAAATTGTTGGTGGCTAATGCTTGGCTAAACTCTCGAAGATAGTCTTCGCTATCTTCTAAAATGTTTCGATGAGTTGGAATTGAAATTCTTTGTCCCCTAGGGTTAGTTGTTCAAGATAGTCAAAATCTAAAACCGGTAGGTTGAGGGTAATGCCATCAAGGATATCTTTGGGGGCATAGAAATTTACAACTTGATTGTTGAGTTTTTTTCCTTGTCCCATGTGTTCAGGACTGCACTTAGTTTTTGGAGATTTAGGGGCTTAGTAATATAATCATCCATTCCGGATTGGAGACATTTTTCGCGATCGCCTTTCATCGCATTAGCGGTCATGGCAATGATCACAATATGCTCATTGGTGGATTGTTCTTGGGAACGAATCAGGCGAGTGGCTTCATAGCCATCCATAACGGGCATCAAGCAATCCATCAAAATTACGTTATATTTACTCTTCTGCACCTTAGAAAAGGCTTCTGCTCCGTTAGTGGCAAAATCGGCTTGAATATTGAGTAAGGAAAGAAGATTACCCACCACTTTCCGATTGACAGCGGTATCTTCCACCACCAGTAATCTTAGATCCTGGGAATATTCAGGAATTTTGTTTACAGTTTGATCTCGATCGGAGTTATTGTTTTGGCCCTCTAGGGTTAATAAAATTGTATTAACGAGGATATTGGGGTTGATGGGTTTGAGTAGATATTGGTTAATTCCTTGGTTTAATAACGTTCTTACTTCTAAATATTGACTCAAGGAAGCTAGTAGAACGCAGGGAATGGGTTGAAGGTGATGGATTAAATTTCTACCTTTGCCTGCGGAGAGGGTATCTAAATCCCAAAGTACTAAATCAAAAGTTTCTTGTTCGAGAAAGTTGATGGCTTGGGATTCGTTGGTGGTTTGTTGCCAACTCATTTGCCATAGCTCTAAGTTTTGGGTTAGTTGGAAGTAGGTAGGGCTAGACGGCCGATCGATGATTAAAACGTTTAATTGTTGGATGGTATCGGTAAGAACATCTGGAATTAAACTATTGCTAATATCGTTCAGATAAATGGGGGATAGATAGGGGGGATTAGTGGCATCGACTAATTCGAGGTTAACGGTAAACCAAAAAGTAGAGCCTTTATTGAGTTGACTAAGAACCCCAATTTGTCCAGCCATAAGGCTCACTAGTTGTTTAGAAATGGCTAAGCCTAGTCCCGTGCCACCGTATTGACGAGTACTGGAGCTATCAATTTGGGAAAAGGATTGGAATAGCCGTTCTTGTTCCTGGAGGGCAATCCCAATGCCAGTATCAATAATTTCAAAGTAGAGGGTGATATGGCCGTTATTAATGTTTTGGGGTCTCACCCGCAAGCTAACTTTTCCTTTTTCTGTAAATTTAATGCCATTGCCGACAAGGTTAAGTAAAATTTGGGCCAGGCGATTAGGATCTCCTTTGACAATGGTGGGGGTGTCTTGCTCAATGGAGATCTGCAACTCAATGCGTTTTTTATAGGCTTGACTATCCAAGACTTTTTTAACTTGGGCCAGACAGTCAAAAATGTTAAAGGGTTTAATTTCTAGGTTAAGCTGACCTGCTTCTAATTTAGAAAAATCTAAAATGTCATCAATGAGTAACATCAAATTTTTGCCACAGGTTTTGAGGGTGGTGACAAAATCTTTCTGGCGGCGATCGAGGAAAGTATGTACTAATAAATCCGTCATGCCAATGACACCGTTCATAGGGGTACGAATCTCGTGGCTGATATTGGCTAAAAAGCGGGATTTAGTTTGGGCCATTTCTAAGGCTGCTTCCCTAGCAGCTACTAACTCACTAATTTCCTGGACGACAATCATAATGCCCCCAATCTTTTGCTCTAGGGTGAACCAGGGCTGCATTGCCCATCGAACACAGATAGGTTGACCATCCTCGAGGAGCCAAGTTTCTTCGGGGGATTTAAGAAATTGACCTTGAAGTACTTGTTCGTAACGGGAACGTTGGGTTTGGACTAATCGGGGCAAAAAGTCTAGATGGGATTGGCCGATGAGGGATTGGGTGTCTAAGCCGAAGTCTTTCAACCATTGACCGCGTATGGGCAATATATTTAAGTTCACAATCTAGCATGGCGATCGCGACGGGGGCATCGGTAATAATTTTTTGTAGTTGCCGATGTTCTACTTCTAAGATGTCTTCATAAATATGGCGATCGGTAATATTTTTAGCCACCGCATAAATTAAACGCTCTTCCATCAGCGGAATAGCAGACCAGGATAACCAAACTGTTTCCCCCGTGGCCAGAAGATAACGATTTTCAAAATTATTAACATTTTCCCCCCGTATTAGTTTTGCCATCTCCACTGCGGTTTTGGCCCGATCGTCCGGGTGGATAAAATCCATAATTGGTCGATGAGCCATTTCCTCTGGGAAGAGGCCGAGGCTTTGACTCCAGACAGGATTCATCCGCACAAAATAACCATCAAAATTGGCAATACACAATAAATCGAGGGATAATTCAAAAAACGTTGTAATTCGGCTTCGGCTTTGATGCGATCGGTGATGTTTTCCACCGTGCCCAAAATGCCAATCAACTCATCTGCTCCATTGTATAGAGGCAATTTATTAGTGGTAAACCAATTATCTTTACCCCCTTCATAGCGGTTTTCTAAGATATCGAAGATGGGACTTTCACTGTTTAAAACATGTTGATCCTCCTGGCGATATCGAGTACTACGGGCCGGTTGAGAACTGGGGTAAATGTCGTAATCAGTTTTACCTATAATTTGATCGGGATGCTCTAGGCCAACGGATCGGGCAAACTTTTGATTACAACCTAAAAATATGGATTTCGTATCTTTCCAGAAAATGTATTGGGGCACATTATTTAAAATCGAAGTTAAAAATGTATCCTTTTGTTTGAGTTTTTCCTCCACTGCCACTAGCTCCGTGATGTCAAACCGAACGGAAAGATATTTAAATGGTTTACCGTAGCTATCTAAAAACGGGATGATGGTGGACTTGACCCAATAGTAATCTCCATTTTTTTTCCGATTTTTAATTTCCCCTTGCCATACTTGGCCAGCACTAATGGTTTTCCATAAAGTTGCAAAAAAGTCTGGGCTATGGTGATCGGATTTGATCAAACGATGGGTCTGGCCCTCTAGTTCGTGGCGTTTATAGCCGGAAATTTCGCAAAATTTATCATTGGCATAGATAATTAATCCTTGGGTATCAGCGATAGTGACGAGGGCTGAGTGATCAAGGGCCTCTTTCATGCATTGCAATTCATCGTTAACCCGATCGATCATCAAAAATTGTTGAATATTGTTCCCGATCGTTTCCAGGGTGGTTAATTGATCTGGGTTGAGCTTTTTGGGCGATCGTGTAGCTAATAGGATCACGCCAACCACCTGCTCCGTATCCGATGCCAGGATAGGTAAGGCTAAAGCTGACTGAAAGGTTTTTGAGCCTAACCATAAATGATGACGAAACTGTTCCCTATTTTCAATCACATCCAGATATTGCAAGGTTTTATGTTGCCAAGCCAACCCTGGTAGGTTTACCCCCTTGGTAAAGGTAGTTTGGAGACTGTGGAGGCTAAAACGGCGTAATTCCGTGTCCGCACTGTGAACATAGTATTGATTTAATTTCAATAGAGAACCATCCACCAACCACCATTCAGCTAATTCCCAATCTAAGGATTGACAAAGACAGGTTAGTAGTTTCGGGATTGCATCTTCTAAGGAAAGACATTGATTCAGCAATGAGGTAACTTCATATTGAGCTCTAAGTTGGGACTCAATCGCAGCACGACGGTGTAATTCTTGGCTGTAAATATTCGTTGGTTTTATTTAATTCCTCTGTCCTTTGTTTAACTTGAGCGGCTAGGGTCGTTTTAATCAGGTTTAATTCTTGAGCCGATCGCTGTTGTTCAATTTCCACAACGGCACGATGGCACAGCAAATTAATGACCGTATAAAGTCCTTCCAGCCCCACCAACGGCTGTTGATCTAAAATGCATAAATAGCCCAATACCTTATGGTGGGAGTTAATTAAAGGCATCGCAAAATAGCTATTTAGGTCTGGGGGCAGGGCTTGTTCAGTTTGGGAATTTAGTTCCCGTCTTAGATCCCAGGGGTAAAAACACACACTCTGTTTACCATGGACAATATGGCAAGGAGTCTGATCTAAAGGGTAGATTTGGGGTTCGACCAATCGATGTTGGTCCCAAAATGCTAACGTTTCTATGTGATCTGATTCGGTTGTTAAACTTCCTAAAAAGACGTAGGGGAAATTAAATTTCTTGGCTAAACCTTTGACTAGGGCTTTAAAAAAATGATTGCCGGTGAGGGAAATGGTTTCAGCTAATACTTGTTGACCCTTGACGAGGGTGATTTCTTCTAGAGTGGGCTCGATTAGTCCAATGTATTGCCCTTGTTCTTCCCATTGATGAATCGCCCAAACGTTACTTAAACCTAAACTTTGAACTGTAATTTTGACGGGTTCTTGGTGTTGATTTAAACCTAGGATTTCGTCTTGGTGGTTGTAAAGTTGTGGGTAGAGTGACCAAACATTTTTCCCTGGCTCCAGCTCGGGATAAAGATCCCCCATTAGGGCGGACAGTTGATGAATTATCCCCTGCTGATCAAAGATCACATAATTTATCCTGCCGAAGGATAACATTTGGTTGAGCAAAGGTTTCATAAGGGTTAATCCCTAATGGTAGGAAAAAAGGTATTAACTGTGAACAGAAAAACGCGATCGCCCTGACTAGTTATAACCAGTTAGTTATAACCAGAAACTAAAAGGCTGTTGATGAAGTCAATTGAATTTGCACTTTGCCCCCTAAATTCCCGAAATCTGGGGGACTTTTAATGATTTTTCAATAATTTCTCCCCCAGAATTGGAGGCAGGGGAGGCTTTATAAATCAGCTCTAAATGGAAAAAATACAGCACTAACTGAGTTTGACTAGGTTCAAGGCTCAAGATATCTATCGGTGGCGGAAGGCGCGATCTCCCTTGAAAAAGCAGCAATTGGGATAACAACTAATTTAATTATTGATTAATGTAGATCCTAAAAAATCACTTATTAATTCCATCAACCTTAAAGATTGAATATCCTGAGTAATCGAGGCTTGATTAATCTCAACTTAAATTTGATTTAATTTGATTTAATTTGATTTGGATTTAATTTAACTAAATTATAGAGTTGATAAGGATCCGGGATAAGTGGGAAAGAAGGTATCCTAACAATTTGAAATATTTTCCTTAAAACTGATGTCCCCAGCCAAAGTAAACAATCCCTTTAATCGAGTTGGGCAATATCCGTAGGGCTTACTAAATTTGGGGTAAAACTCTACTGTCATGGAACTTATAACACTATCTATGGCTAGGTAAGCCGTTAGCAAATTACAAAAAAATTGTTTACTATAATCAAGGAACATCAATGTAAAGTTTTGTAATATTTGTAAGATATTTGTGATCATTAACACCTCTAGTAAACCAACCCAACTGGCCTGGCATTGTTTGAATAATTTATGGCAGGGGGATCACCAGGTGGTACAAGAGGGGTTACCCCATCATTTATCCCCTACCTGGCAATTATTAGTATTAGGGGATGGCTCCCCCCACAAGGCATCTGACATTGTTAACGGGGGAAAAAACCGAGGTGGATGTGATTGATATGTCTTTAATTGGGGAAGGAGATGATGGGAGCAGTCACTCGCAGCGGTACCGGGGCCCCATTTACGTCGCCAAGTGTGGTTAAGAACAGCTTCGGGCCAACGTTTAGCCTATGCTAGTTCCTGGTGGGATGGTTCCCATGTGGACGAATATTTGGAAAATCGATCGCTACCAATTTGGGATAGCCTATCAAAGCTCCATACGGAGTTATACCGGGATATTCAAGGGGTGGTTTATGGTAATTCCCCTGAGTTAGAGCGAGCCTTTGGTGCAGAGGGGCCATTCTGGGGACGTTATTATCTGTTTTGGCACGATCGCCAACCCCTAACCCTGATTTATGAGGTGTTTTCCCCCTACCTCGATCGCTATTTAGGTAAAAGTGGAACTCCCTTAGAGGCTGCTTATCAAGTCAATTGAATTTGCATGTTGCCCCTAAATCCCCTAAATCCGCCAAATTTGGGAAACTTTTAAGATTCGATCCTAGATAACCGTAGCGACTTCCCCTGACTTGTCTAAGGATTATTTTTTCCCAGATAGATCCATCTCAACGCGATCGCGGTAATCGTCTAATTGATGGAGGGCAGTTAAATTAAAATCCAGGGGAGTAATGGTAATGTAGTTTTGTTTGATGGCTAATACATCAATGGGAATGTCCTGGGAAATGCTGGGGTGATGGGGTTGTTCTAAATCCTCGATCGCTTCCCCTGCTAACCAATAATAGGTTTTACCCCTAGGATCAACCCGTTTAGTGAACGAATCAATATAACGACGTAAACCAAGACGGGTTAATTGAATGCCCTTAATCAGAGTAATATCATCCACCGGCGGAATGTTGACATTAAATAAACTAGCAGGCAAATTTTGTTGATAAATATGGGTTATCACTTGGTGGGCACATTCCGCCGCAATATTAAACCGGTGATCCGTGTAGCTAGCCAGACTAAAAGCAATACTAGTTAAACCCTCCATTAAACCCTCCATGGCCGCGGATACTGTCCCGGAATAGATAGTATCGTTCCCCAGGTTAGGCCCGTGGTTGATCCCAGAGACCACTAGATCCGGCGTTCGTCTAAAAGTGCGGTTAATGCTAATTTCACGCAATCCGAGGGGTTACCAGAACAAGCCCAAGCTTTTACCCCCTCACGAAAGAGACCATCTACGGGTTCTACACGAATGGGTTCATGGATGGTGAGACTATGGCCCGTCGCCGATCGCTCCTTATCTGGACAGACCACTGTCACTAAATGACCTTGGGCCGCTAGGGTATTAGCTAGGGTGCGGATCCCCATGGCAAAGATACCATCATCGTTACTGACCAGGATGCGGAGGGGCTGGGGTGAGACCATGGGGTTAATCGCTTGAGGTGAGACTAAATTTTCGTTCCGTCCCATCATAATATTTTGCCCGATATTTTGCCTGGGCCGATGGGCGGGAAAATTGATGTAACTGTAACCAGATCCATGGGGCAATTGTTGATCTGGCTGGATATTGTTGGCAACTAATCTAATCGATTCTGTTTAGGGTCTGTCATCATTTAAGCCCAAAACCGAGGTTAGACAAGGATTTCAGTTGAACACTAATTACCTTGGTGGTGCAGAAAACTTTTTCAAATCGAAAATAAACAAATGTACTACAAGCCAAAAGCCTTAACTGTCGTTAAAAATCTGATAATTTCCATTTTTGGAAACAACGAGTTTAGTGGGTTTCAGGACTTTTCTGCACCATTAAGATAACTCCCCTAAAGTTTTAAC
>JAAUPO010000063.1 GCA_012033095.1 Synechococcaceae cyanobacterium RL_1_2
GGGTAAACGTCATAATTTGCCCTTTATTAACATCATGAATAAGGATGGGACGTTAATGAAGAGGCAGCCCCTTCGCGGGGCAGGATCGGTTTGTAGCCCGTAAAAATTTAATCGCCCAGCTAGACCAAGATGGGGTGTTAGTAAAAACAGAAGATTATTTACATTCCGTGCCCTATAGCGATCGCGGCAAAGTGCCGGTGGAGCCCCTCCTCTCCACCCAATGGTTTGTCAAAATTGAATCCCTTGCCCAACGGGCCCTAACGGATTTAGATCAACACCATTCCCCCCACATCGTCCCCGATCGCTGGCAAAAGGTGTATCGAGATTGGTTAGTTAAACTTAATGATTGGTGTATTTCCCGTCAACTATGGTGGGGTCATCAAATTCCAGCTTGGTATGTGGTGAGCGAAACCAACGGGGAAATTACAGATCACACCCCCTTTGTGGTGGCCCACGATTCGAAGGAAGCAGAATTAAAAGCTAAGGTTAAATATGGAGCCAACATTATCCTCGAACAAGATCCCGATGTGTTGGATACCTGGTTTTCATCGGGATTGTGGCCCTTTTCTACCCTCGGTTGGCCCGAAAACACAAATGATTTAGCAGCCTATTATCCCAATACGGTGCTAGTTACCGGGTTTGATATTATCTTTTTCTGGGTGGCCCGCATGACCATGATGGCTGGTCACTTCACCGATCGTATGCCCTTTAGGGATGTGTATATCCATGGCTTGGTGCGGGATGAAAATGGCAAAAAATGTCTAAATCCGCTAATAATGGCATCGATCCGTTAATGCTGATTGATAAATATGGTTCCGATGCGGTGCGGTATACCCTGATCCGGGAAGTGGCTGGCGCGGGCCAGGATATTAGTTTGCAATACGATCGCGCCACCGATGAATCCCAGTCGGTGGAAGCCTCCCGTAATTTTGCCAATAAGCTGTGGAATGCCTCCCGGTTTGCCATGATGAACCTCAACGGCCAAACCCCCGCTAACCTCGGTAAACCAGATCCGAATCAATTGGAGTTAAGCGATCGTTGGATTCTATCCCGGTTTTACCAAACAGTAACCCAAACCCGTCATCACATCGAAACCTATGGTTTAGGAGAGGCGGCCAAAGGTTTGTATGAATTTATCTGGGGCGATTTTTGCGATTGGTACATTGAACTAGTCAAAAATCGTATCAAAGATGACACCAATCCGCGATCGGCTAAGATCGCCCAACAAACCCTAGCCTACGTCCTCGAAGGAATTTTAAAACTATTACATCCCTTCATGCCCCACATTACCGAAGAACTATGGCACAACCTTACCCAAGCCGAGGGCAGTATTGCCCTAGCTCCCTACCCCACCGTGGATGAAATTTTGGTTGGGGCTCCTCCCCTGGTGCCGGTGGCTTCTGGGGCGGCCATCGTGACAAATCGCGCCCCTGAATCCATCGTTAACGTACAACAAACTAAAGCTTTTACCCCCAGTTCAAACCCCTCAGAAGTTAGGGCCTTGTTAGACCAAGTGGCGGATTATTTAACTAATCTCCCCACATGGGTCAGTAGCTTTTTACTGCGCAACCAACGGGGTTTAACGGTGCTGGCCATTGCTGGTGGGGCGGTGGTTACCCTCGAACTATTAAGCGTAATTGTGCGGGGCATTGAAAGTTTATGGGTAATTTCTACCCTAATCCAGGGAGTGGGAGTGGGTTATGCCGGTTGGTTACTGTACAAATATATGCTATTCAGTGACGATCGCCATCAAACCTTCCATCACTTAGAGCAAGTGTGGCAAGAAGTAAAAGGGGTTTATGAAGACCAACAGGAAGCCCTCCTTGATGCAAGTCAACCCCCCACGCAGGTTTTAGCCTCCAGCCGGGCAACGGCCGCTTCCGCCTACGCCTTACCTCCGGTCACCACTTTTGTTAATCCGGCCCTTGAACAACAGTTTGATCTATTGTTTGCCACGATCCGCGTCATTCGCAATTTACGGGCCGAAGCGGATATTAAACCGGGCCTCAAAATTCCAGTGATTTTGCAAACATCTTCCCCAGGGGAATTAGAGACTTTAAGTGCAGGTACTTCCTATATTCAAGAATTAGCCAAAGTGGAACAACTCACCCTAGTTAAGGCATTAGACCAGGCCCCACCCCAAGCGATCTCGGGGGTCGTGGGAACCGTGCAAGTGCTAATTCCCCTCACCGGTATTGTGGATTTAGAAGCCCTAAAAGCTAAGCTACAACGCAAACTAGATAAGCTAGAACAGGAAACCAAATCCCTCACTGGCCGCTTGAATAATAGCAACTTTGTCGCCAAAGCTTCCCCAGAAATCGTCCAAGGAGCTAGGGACAACCTCGCAGAAGTACAACAACAACAACAGACTCTCCAGGATCGCCTCCAAGGTCTGAGCTAAGGGCCTGTCATTAACCTAGGGTCTGTCATCATTTAAACCTGAAACTCTTCTTAGCTAAGGATTTCAGCTTAAAACTATACTTGCTGAACCTGGCTCAGGATCAACGTTTTAATGCTAATTGATGATACTCCCTAGTCAAATGGGACTAATCCCGAAACATCCGCCTGAACAAGCATCTATAACCCTGGATAACTAGTATTGCTGAACTCATCCCCTATGATCAAACAACTTGCCTACATCGAAGTTCCCACTCCTGATACCGCTGCGGTGGTTGACTATCTCCATGGTTGGCCCAAAAAAATCGGCATTTTGCCACCATGGTGACGGGGGCAAGCGGCATTCGTCTGCAATGGGCACAAGGTCAGGAACTCGCGATCGTCGTGTGGTCATTGCAACGCACCACTTACCTCAAAATTTTCCAATGGGGAGACACCGCCATTCCTAACTATAACCAGGTGGAGCAACAACTACGCCAGGATTTAGGTACAGCTTTTCCCCTCACCTATCCCGCTCCCCCCCCCATCGATCTAAGTAAGCAAAATATTTTTGAAGCCCTTGAGCCTTACTATCCTAAAACGGTTTCCTATTTTAAACAGTTTCCCCAAGGGGAATATGATCTCAATCGAGCCTATTGGTGGGAGCAACGCTGGCGGGAAAGTGTCCATAATCCCCAGCAACCAAAGCCGGTGATTATTCCGGCCCCCAATCAGGCCTTGGAAGAAGTTGAGTATGATCTAGTGTATTTAGGGGGAGCGTTAGGCTCAATCCATGCGGCGGCCATGGCCCAACTAGGTTATAAGGTGTTGTTGATTGAACGCTTACCCTTTGGGCGTATGAATCGAGAATGGAATATTTCCCGGAGTGAGTTCCAAAGTTTAATCAAATTAGGTCTATTTACCGCCGAGGAATTTGAGCATTTAATTTTGAAGGAGTACAAGGATGGGTTTAATAAATTTTTTGATAGTAATAATCCTCCCCATCTCAAAGCCAACGTGCTTCACACCCCCACCGTGCTGAATATCGCGATCGATTCAGAGCAATTATTAAAAAGTTGTGGTGATAAATTATTAGCGGCCGGTGGCACCGTCTGGGATGAAACGGAATTTATTTCAGCAGAAGTGGGGAATGCAGGCGCGAAATTAACTTGTGTGGATTTGGGGATCAATCGTTAAAAACCGTTACCTGTCGTTTAATTATTGATGCCATGGGTACGGCTTCTCCCATCGCGTGGCAAATGAATGGCAGCCGCACCTTTGATAGTGTCTGTCCGACGGTGGGAGCAGTGGTTAAAGGAATACCCCAGGAAGTTTGGGACAATGGCTACGGAGATGTTTTAAATTCCCATGGGGATATTTCCCGCGGCCGCCAATTAATCTGGGAGCTATTTCCTGGCAAAGATGATGAGTTAACCTTTTACCTATTCCATTACCATGAGGTTCACCCCGATAATCCTGGTTCATTGTTGGAAATGTACGAGGACTTTTTCCATATTTTGCCGGAGTATCGCCGATGCAATTTAGATGACCTAACCCTAGTTAAACCTACTTTTGGTTATATTCCTGGCCACTTCACCACCAGTGCCGATGAACGGGTCGTTGCCTTTGATCGGGTTCTCGCGATCGGAGACGCAGCTTCTTTACAATCTCCCCTAGTCTTTACTGGTTTTGGTTCCTTAGTGCGCAATTTAAATCGCCTTACCGATTTACTAAAAACTGCCCTGGATCATGATCTATTAACAAAAGATCATCTCAATCAAATTAGAGCTTATCAAAGCAATATTTCAGTAACGTGGCTATTTTCTAAGGGCATGATGGTACCCACCCATAAACTGCTCCCACCAGAACGAATCAACGCCATGTTAAACACCTTCTTTGGTTTACTGGCCGATTCTCCCCCAGAAGTGGCGGATACGTTTATCAAGGATCGTACTAGTTGGTCAATGTTTAATCGCTTAGCCCTAAAAGCGGCCCGCATGAACATCGCCCTACTGTGGTGGATCTGGGAAATGGCTGGCACTGCGGATATGGTGCGTTGGTTAGGAATTTATATCACGTTTACGATCGATGGGATCATTAGTTTTTTCCTCGTTGGTTGGGTTCCTAACACCATTAAAAACAATCAATCATGGCTAGAAGCAAAGTATCCCGCACTTTTGGTTACGGTTATTAAGTTTTAACTACCGTCTTACCGCCGGCCTTGGGAAAACCTAAACCCCTTCCTAAAACCAGCAACCATGTTCTTTGTTCTTGTAATGGGTAACCTCAAATTTACCCATAGGGGTAGGGATTATATTGGCGATCGCCGATCAACCATAGCTGTAGCCAAAGCTGTTGAGACACCAACGCAGCAACAAAGCCTGATTCTGTAGGGATTGAGGATAATCAAGCCTTAACCTGTAGGGGTCGAGCATCGTTAGACCCTTACTAATCATCCCAAATCCGTCCAGTAGGATAAGGAAATTATTGAAGCCATTAGGGGCTGTTTATAAAGTCAATTGAATTGGCATGTTGCCCCCTAAATCCCACAAATTTGGGGGACTGTTAATGATTTTTAGAAATTTCTCCCCCAGCATTGGGGGCCGGGGGGCTTTATAAATCAGATCTTAATCTCAGCAACAATTGAGATTAAGATTATTTCCCCATACTAAACAAAACGGTTTTGGGATCATTGAGATCAAAGCTATAAATAACCGATGGATTACGAGTCTCTAGAGTGATTAAACTCTTGCCCAGCCCCAACCAGTTAGCATTTAACTAAAATTGGAACGCCCTTATCCAATCAATGATCTGTTTAACGACTTCTTGACCAAAGATCAAAATTAGGGTAGTTAAGCTCAAGCCCGCAACACAAATTCCTAAGCCCCCTAAACTAATTAAACCGTCGTCTTCTTGCAAGCCAAATGCGGTAACAAAAACACCGATCGCCGGTAGGGTATTAGTGCCAGGAATCGGAATCATCATAGAAATCGCCATTAAAGACATAGCAATGCCTAGTAAAGTTCTGCCCGCTCTACTGGTACAAACGTAGGTATAACGGGGCTTCGTAATGGTTTCCAATCTTTTGAGCCATGGCAAACCGGCTTTAATTACGGACTGCACCTGACTTGTGGGCCAGGATTTATGGAGCATCTTATCGGGTATCCATGGTTTAGTACGACCAATTATCAATTGTGATGCTAATAGAAATATGACTACACCAAAGGGGGTGGAATATCCGGGGGCGGGGATGGGTAAGGCTGAAGGCAAAGAAAGAAGAACTAACAATAGGCCAAATAATCGTTCTCCTGCTAATTCAACTATTTGCTGGAGTTGCACTGACTCCGTTGTTAGTTCTTCAAAAAAATATTGCTCTAATTCAACCGATAATTTCGACATAAAGACATAAATTAATTGGATAATTGGATTTAATCTTATTGAGCCGCAGCTAATCCATCCAGGTTGAATTTCCCAAGCCAGGCTTCGCGATCGTCGGAGGTGAAACTATCAGCTTTACTATTGGCCTTAACTTGGAAGCGATCGCCCACTAACACCGCAGTACTTTTCGAGCCTTGAGCTACTGCCGGATAACCACCAATGTCCATGGGGGCATCAGCAAATTTAGTCTTGGCATCGGCGTTATTTAAGGTATCGTTGATGGTCAAAATACCTACGGTAGTACCATCTTTTGCTAGATCAGCTTGGGCAAAACCAGTTTTTTCTTGGGTGAAAGTAACGGTGTAGCCATCTCCATCCCCAGGAAAATATTGGTTGAGACTGCCCCCAGTGACGGAATTTTCGTCAGTGGCAGTGGTTTTGTCTGGTACGTCAGGAATGGAGCTCGTTGGAGTTGAAGTGCCACCACACCCCCCTAGGAAAAGACTTAAGGTCATTAAGAGGGGTAATAGGGAGCGGAGCATTAATTTTGGCATGGGTTTACTAAGTTATTTACTGTATTTACGCAATTAAGTACTTAATTCGTAATTAGGGATAGATTTAGATATAAATCTAAGCAGGGAATCAAATTTTAATCGATTTTCATGCTCAAATCTAACCATGGTGATCGGGTGATCGGAGCACTACTCGAAATATAATCAACCCCCGTTTCGGCGATCGCCCTAAGATTATCCAGGGTAACATTGCCCGAAGCTTCAATTTTAATGCGATCGCTACTCTGTCTAATGATTTTGACAGCCTGTTGCATCATCTGAGTAGTCATATTATCCAACATAATAATGTCAGCTTGATGGTCAATGGCGGTTTTTACCTGTTCTAGGGTTTCCGTTTCCACCTCAATACTGAGGGGATAGGGCATGGTGGCACGAATTTGCTCGATCGCGATGCCAATGCCACCGGCCGCTGCAATATGATTATCTTTAATTAAAACCGCATCATCCAGGCCAACCCGATGGTTAGCCGCCCCCCCTAATTGAGTTGCATACTTTTCCAATAACCTTAGACCAGGGGTCGTTTTACGGGTATCGACTAATTGGGCTGGTAAGTCTTTAATTACTTCAGTGTAGCGGCGGGTCATGGTGGCAATGCCGCTCAGATGCATGGCTAAATTAAGGGCTACGCGCTCCCCCATCATTAGGGTATCTAAATTCCCTTGGAGATCAACAATTTTTTGGCCAACATCACACCATTGGCCTTCTGAACCTAATAATTTAAACTTCGTTTGACCATCGAGCAAATGAAATACCCTTGCGGCGATGGTTAACCCCGCAATCATCCCCTGTTCTTTACACAGCCAATAGCCGGTTAGAACTTTGTTTGATTCTAGGCCATTGGTGGTGCGATCGCCCCGGCCAATATCTTCCCTCAGCCATTGCTTCAATAAAGGATCAATCACAAGCCAGGGGGGTAAAGGAGATTTATTCATAAGTCTAAATAATCATTATCCCTTTACTTTGGTTTTAATGTGCTCCACATCGGCCAATAATTGATCTTGGATCATGGTGACTGACTCTTGGGTGGCCATCCATTTCATCCCCACTGTCCGCTGTTGGGCTTCTTCCTCCCCGATCACTAAACACAGTTTAGCCCCTAAGCGATCGGCTTTTTTGAATTGTTTACCAAAGTTACCCCCCCCAAAATTTATTTCCACCTTCAAACCAGCCTGACGTAATTGATGGGCCAACACAAAACTTTGTTGTTCGGCATCATGGCCCCTGGCAATCATGTAGCAATCGGGGCTAGTAGCTTTAAGGTGTTGTAATTGTTGCAACAAAATGATGAGCCGTTCTAAACCCATGGCCCAGCCCACTGCTGGAATATTTTTTCCCCCTAGTTGCTCTAGCAGACCATCATAACGCCCCCTCCACACACAGTACCTTGGGCCCCCAGATCGGAGGAAATAATTTCAAAAGCAGTGTGGGTATAGTAATCTAACCCCCTCACTAAGCAAGGGTTTAATACATACTCAATCCCCACCAAACTTAGTAATTCCTGCACCCGATCGAAATGTTGGCGGGAATGATCCTCCAGATAGTCCACAATAGTGGGGGCATCGGCTACGATCCCTTGGGTGGTTTGATCCTTACTATCCAAAATCCTGAGGGGGTTACGGTCTAAGCGATCCTGGGAATCTTGATCTAAATCCTGTTTATAGGGGGTTAAATAGGCCACTAACGCCTCACGATACCGGGCACGATCACCCTTACTACCCACTGTATTTAGATTTAACTCCAGACTTTTAAACCCTAGTTTGCCTAAAATTTCCACCGCGATCGTAATTACTTCCACATCAGCACGGGGATCCTCGGTACCCAGTAATTCAATCCCTAGCTGATGGAACTGTCTTTGGCGGCCGGCCTGGGGCCGTTCATAGCGAAACATCGGGCCTAAGTACCATAATTTATGCAAAGCCCCCTGTTGATCTAAATTGTTTTCAATAAAGGCCCGCGCTACCCCTGCGGTACCTTCTGGTCTGAGGGTAATAGAACGATTTTTGCGATCGCTAAAGGTGTACATTTCCTTGCCCACCACATCCGTCGCTTCCCCAATACCTCTCGCAAATAGGGAAGTCTGCTCAAATAAAGGGGTGCGAATTTCTTGATAACAACTGCGATCGAGGACTTCCTGGGCCAACCGCTCAATTTCTTGCCAATAAATAACTTCCGTAGGGAGAATATCCTTCGTCCCCCGAATTGCCTTAATTTTTTCCGCCATGGATTGGATTACTAATTAATAATTACTAATTGCTATTACTATTTTGATTTA
>JAAUPO010000064.1 GCA_012033095.1 Synechococcaceae cyanobacterium RL_1_2
CACAAGCCCCCGAAATCCCCCAAATTGGGGAGACTTGCTTGAACGATTGTCCCTAAATATCCCCAAAGATCATGGTTTCCAGGGCAGAATCAAAATTTTGGCGTAAGTCCTGATTTTTTATCTTTCATTTTAGCAACGCTTATTTTATTGATCTTGAGATGGTGGGGCATCAAACATTTTCATACTCGGCAATGACAGCTTGGATACGATCGGTGTAGTTGAAAATATCGTGGAGATCATTGATGGGAATGCGTTCTTCTTGTTTTTGGGTAAACACCCCAATATATTTTTGAGAATAGTTAAAATGTAGGCGACAAATAGGTTTGCGGTTATTGTCATCCAATAAAATTCCACAATAGCTCTTAGTGTCCCGTATGGCGACCCGCTCAGCATTTACCGTATCCCGCAGAATCGCTTTCACGATGTGATAACCTTCAATTTCCTCTGCTGTGGTCACAATCCCGTTATCAGATTCCCCATTATCCGTTGGAGGTTCTGAGTCATCCGCCGGGACTTCTAGAACGAGGTTGCTATCATTAAAGCTGACTGCAAACGGCTGTTAATTTTTTCATTAATAAATTGCTTTTGAGCTTCTTGAACAATGGGGGTAAATTCATCCAATAAATTTTGGGTTAATTTTTGCCTATGAGCACTTGAGCTGCAAAGAATTTTACAAAATCCTTAGAGGGATTACTTAATTCCTGCTCCAAAATTTTTTTTACGCCCCCGGTATATTTGAGGGTACTGGCGCGATCGAGGATTTGATCTAACGTAAAGGCCGATTTAGTAAATTGTTTTAATTCCGTAATTTGATGATCTTGGAAATTTAAAATATCGAATTTAAAAAATGGGTGGGCATCCATTTTATTCGGCTCATCAATATCGGAATAAAATTCATAACTCAGCCCGTTAGTTAAAATTGCAAACCGAGCCTCACTTACGGAAAAATATCGATAAAGTTGATTCGTATGGTCGGCGTGAAGATCAGCCCCGCACCATTTACACTCCACTAACATAATGACGCGATCGTCTTTTTTGATGGCATAATCAACTTTTTCTCCCTTCTTATTACCCACATCGGCGGTGAATTCTGGTACCACTTCCCTTGGATCAAAAATGTCATAGCCTAGGCCATTCAGAAAAGGCATGATAAAAGCATTTTTGGTAGCTTCTTCCGTTTCAATATGGTCTATTTGCTTAGGAATTCTCGAAGCAAGCTCTCTGATTTTGTCGATAAGATCCATACCATCCAACCCCTTCAATGACAAAAGTTATATATTAATTAATTTTATCACAAAGGTAATTAATGCTTATCAATAGTAGGGTTAAACCAGAGAAAAATGCGATCGCTCAAAAGATAATGCAAGATTAAAGGCATAAAATAAGCTCTTAGAAGGGGCAATACTAACCCCCTGATCCATCCATAAACGCGGAAGTAACCGTGCTATCTGGGGCGATGTCACCCAAAGGAAAGTAGAGACCTAAGGATCGACGCTAGAATTATAGGGATCTGGCTCTCTATAATTCCAGTCACAATGATGAGCACAGGTCGATCATGGTGGATCTCTATGGGATAAGGTTTTATTGCGTTAGGTGTGTCTTAGGAATGAGGATTTAATAAAATCTAAAACTTAAATTGAGATACGCTCCCTCGAAGGATACTCCACACATTTCTAAATTGTATTTCTAAGAGGATGTTTGAAAAGCCCCCCTTGCCCCCCAATCTGGGGGAAATCACCTAGATTTTTAAGCAATTAAGCAATTAAGTCCCCCAACTTGGGGGATTTAGGGGGCGATCAACTTGGGGGATTTAGAAGCGATTCAACAACATTTGATACTTTGTAGACATTCTCTAAGTTATTTAATTCACGATCCTAAGTCCTAGATTAGTAGTCTATGGCCTCAGACGATCGCGAGCTTCTAATCTTTATAACCACCTGGTAACCCTGGCCCCTAGCGTTGTAATTCCTTTAACTGATTTTCGAGGTTGCTGATGGTAGCTTTATTTTGCTCCACAATACTGTTGATTTCCCGAATTCTGCGGGATAAAGCCCGGGTAATATTAACTGCAATTTCAGGGGTTTCTTCGATCGCGTCGATTAATTGCAATTGATTCAAGGTCAGGCAATCACAGGGTTCGATCGTTGCAACGGAAGCCGATCGAGGTTCTGCATCAAATAAAGACATTTCCCCAAAAAAAGTTCCCTTTTCCAGCCGGGTATATTCCTGATCCCCACTAAATACCCGCACCCGACCAGAAATGACCACATACAAAGAACGGCCTTCTTCCCCCTTTTGAAAGATTGTATGATCAGCTGGGAAGGATAATTCATCCATCGCAGATGCTAACTTTACCAAAAACTCATCCCGAAGCTCCTGGAAAATCGACACACGACGAATAAATAATAACCGTTCAAAGCTGCTTAACATTGGGCAATTTCAATAAAACAAAGGTTGGGAAGAAGGAGGGTACATAGCTGGCTAAGAGCTCGCATTTGATTGTAATTCAGTTTTCATTTTTCCACCTGGGCCACGACCAACGGATTGGGATCATTATGGAGAATAGGTAGTAATTCTAAACAGGTTTGGGGGGCTGGCATCTTTAAGATAGGCTAATACGGCTTCCCTGACAAAACTACTGGGATGGTTAAGACAACTAAGGGCGGCCTCCCTCGTCACACTCCATCGCTGGCTTCGGGCTAAATGGAAACAGCAAGTTAATGTCCAATCGGAGAGGAAATGACGAAAATCAATTAAATAACGTAGGCGATCGCGGGGGCCCATGGCTTGGTAGGACACAATGGCCTCTAGCCCCTTAAGCCGCTCCATCTTGAGAGGAATGCCACCTTCCAAAATCTCTAGAAACAGGTTTTTTTGTTGAATGTCGATCGCATTATCTAAAATCTCTAAACCCAGGGCAATACTGATAGTAGAATCGGAGTCTAAATTTAAAATAGCGGCTTGAATTGCACTACCTGGATACAAAATTTTCATCAGCAGCAAGCATCGTTCCAAACTATCCTTGATCATGCCATCCAAGGCTGTGTCCAATAATTCGGTATTAACTCCCTGGAGGATCTCAGGTTTAAGATCGAGACGGCTATGGTAAATGTGACCGAGCATTAATAATTCTTGGTAAATTAATTCTTCAATACCCGCCCGTCCCATTTCATCCAGGGTAAACTCAATGCCCTTACTGAGGGGAACCCGCAATAACACCCGCAGCAAATTACGCCGCGCAAATCCCCAACTAGTCGTTAATTGATTGACTAAATCCCTATAGGCTTGGGGGGTTTCAAGGGCAGCGATCGTATTCCAGGCTTGTTGACGAACAAAATCCGGCTTTCGGTTATCCTGGCTTAGTTCGCTCAATAGGGGTAGAGCCTCATTCCCCATGGCGATTAAGGTTTCTTGGGCAGCTTCCCTAGTGGATTTAAAGTATAAAGCCTTGAGCAAGGAAGGATAATAGCTATGGAGTCTTTTGGTCCCAATGATAGAGAGGAGAGCACACCTTACCTTGGGCGATTCATCCTGTAAGAGGATCGGCACGTAGCGATTAATCAAATCCATATCATTGGTATCCTGCAGGGCCTGGGTGGAGATCACCCGCTCCCGTTCCCTTGGGGACACTAACATTTCCTCTAAAATTCCTCTGGCTTCCTGCTGCTGACTATGGCTACCCCGACTAATCATTAAACTAGCGGCGGTGCCTCGAATCATGCCATCGATGCGTTCTTGTAAATAAGGTTTCAGGTTATTGGTATCAAGGTTAATTTCCGATAGCCAAAGGTAACGTAGGGTTAACCCCAATACTTCCAACGGGGGTTTTTTCTCTAGCAACCGTTGTACATCTTTGACATAGGTTGCATTGGGGTAACGCACCATGGCGGTTAAACATTGGCTCTGAAGCTCTGGGCTAAAGTTAGTCAAACGGGGGGCTACAATTTCGGCCATATTATCGGGATCAATGCGCTCCAATAACTGAATACACGATCGCCGATCATCATCGGTAGAGCTATTTTCTAGGGACTCTAAAATAACTTTTCTAAATACCTTTAAATCCACACTTTGGAAATTAATACGACCCTGTTCGGCTCCTTCCACCAAAAGAGTGAGGTAACTAGAACGTAAAAACCATGCACTGATAGCCCAAATACTGGCAAAAAAGACAATAGCGGCAATAAATATACCCCCTTGATATTGTCTTAAACTTTCCTCTAATTGGTTCGCAGAATCAGCATTAATACGAGTGCGGAGCACTTTATCAATGAGCCATATCCCTCCGATCATGCAAAGGCCGGTGATACCACTAGTAACGGGTTCTAAAATTCCATTTACGCAAGTTTGTATCCGGTTTCTCATATCGGCCGGCAAAGGCTGGAACAAAAAGGGCTCAATCCCCGCAATCAGGGTATAACGTAATAGTTCATCGCAAAATTTCAACCCAATAACACCAAAAAATAAAATTTTGGCACTAGTGATCCCTTCAATATTAAAAATATTGCCTAATAATAAAGTTCCTGCCCCCAGGAAAGTTAAGGAAATAGGTAAAAACATGGCTACCACAAAGGCCCCTAACTTTTCTACTGCTCGGCCGGCGACAAACCATTGGGCTGTTAATTCACAAACCCCCAAAATACCGGAAAAAATACCTAAAAAGCTGGCAATTTGTTCTGGTTCAAGGTTAAATTCTAATTCCCCTAGATATTGAAAATCTACTAATAAATAGAGTATTTCCGCCATCATAAAGAAAACGTACAGAGGGATAAGATATTTGTTTACGGCCTTGGATTGCTTTTTATTTTTAAATTCTGCTTCAGGTTCATCATCTTCCCTGATGGGGGTTTCTGGAAAAGCCTGGCGATAGCGATTACTTAGGTAAAATAGAAGGGATGCTCCGATCGCGATGGAAATCGAAGCCATTAAAAGAATATTTTTTAAGCCCAATAAATGAATAAAAACTGGTAGGGAAAAGCCAGAAAACACATCCCCCAAAAGTAAACCACTGGAGATGATGGGTAGGTACGTTTAATTTCCCGAATATTAAATAATTGGTTAGCTGCTACCTGGGTATTAAGGTCACTCAATAGCTCTTCTGCATCTAGCCACAGCCGCATAATAAAGCAGGTGGCAAGAATAATTGCCCCAGCTAAGTAGTCCATTTCCAAGGTGATGCGGAACAGCACCAACGGAATAGACATTAAAAAGGCGACAAAGAAAAATACTCGCCTCAAGGGAAAATTATTCTGTAGCCAAGTATATAAAAATCCTAAACCAGCTCCGGTGATTGCGCTGGCCACATAAACGATCGGTAGTTCTTCTGCATTGAATTTCTGTAAAAATAATGCGATCGCGGTTTGCTCAAGCCATAACATGCCAATGGAGTTAAAAGTATAGACCCCAAACATAAGGGAGGTTCGCTCCACTTCCTCTGGTCTAATACTAATAACCTTTAAAATTTTTTGTTTCCAATTAGGTTTGGAAGTATTTCTGAGACTGGTAGATTTCATAGATTTTTTGGCTAATGGCTAAGGAGCGATCGCCCCACCTGGGAAAACTAACAATGAAGTAAATGTACCACGGCCAATTTTATCTGGCCTTTAGCCCGATAACTATCTACATACTATGCACCATAAAATTAACCCTACCCCCAGATCTAGGGATAGGGTAATAGATTAACAAGGAGTTGAGCTTGACTCCCATGGCATTAATCAAGAAGGTCTTAGAACAATTGACAACTAACGAACTAAGTTAAAACTAATTGCTCAAGTCTGGATTCTGTCCAATGCCATGGCCTAGCATTTACTTTTTGGGCGCAATCAACATAAAAATGTTGCGGCCCTCGCGCTTCGGAGCTTGTTGTAATTGCCCCATCATTTTCTAAATCCTTGGCCATGCGGTTGAGCAAGGTAATAGCCAGGTTACTATGTTGAATTTCCCGACCTCGAAAATTGACAGTAGCTTTTACTTTGTTGCCCTTAGCCAAGAATTTCTTCGCGTTATTGACTCGCACTTCATAGTCATGCTCCTCAATTTTGTAACGCATTTTGACTTCCTTGACATCAACTTTGTGTTGTTTTTTCTTGGCTTCCTTGGCCCGTTTATCCTGTTCAAATTTATATTTACCGTAGTCCATAATCCTGCAAACAGGGGGATCGGCTTTATCACTCACCAGAACTAGATCTAAATCTCTTTCTTGAGCAATTTGTAAGGCTTCATCAGGGTAATTACCCCTAACTGATTACCTTCATCATCTACTACCCGAATGGCAGGAAACGGATTCTTTCGTTAATTTGAGGCAGATTGCGCTTGCCTCGTTTTTGTTGGCTTTTTTTATCTCTCACAGGGTATGTTAAGTAAGCGGACTTTATGGAGTTTAGGTATAGGTTGACGATATTTTAAATAGACTACAACTTTTTTGAGGTGTGTAATGAAATTAAAAACAATTAAAAACAATTAAAAATTCAAGAATACTCATCTAGCTCAATCTAGCTGATTTGAGTGAAGTCAGCAGACTAGACCAGAATCGTGATGTCTTGAATCAACCTTAAATCGCTGTAGTTTTATCTATTTTAACCAGAATTGTAGTTATTCTCTGGTTTTTATGGATTTTAATGGGGCTAGGCTGCAACATTTTTTTAACGTAGCCAGGGATTTTAGCCAAATTTTGATTTTACTTATTACGTTTTGAGAAATTTTTCAAACATTGTTGATCCAGGTTGATCTATTACAGGTTGATCTATTAAAGGTAAGAAGGTATGAGCATCGGAACTTGTGAGCCGATCGCCCAATTGGGGTTGATCCAGGTTGATGCCTTCATGTTGATTCATGGAAGATAGGAAGATGCCCCTTCCATTTCCCTTAACCAGCGATCGGCCATGGTTTGAGCTGGGGCCCCTCAAGGATCAAGACAACCGCAGGCCATTAAACCCGAATTAAGTTAACTGAATCTGGTGAGTGTTGAGCCGTTAGTTGAGCTTACTTCCTTCTAAAGTTAGATCGTTAGATCCGATCCGTAGCATTTGGTATGGAGTGAGGCCGTAGATAATTTCTGTTATGGGAACGGCTACTTACTCAAATTCATCTAGGGTGATTTGATTGCCCCCCTGCTGTTTTGATTGTTCGAGGGCATGAACCGAGGCCATAATTAGAATATCGGCGGATAAAGCCTGGGATGCAATGCGGGTGGCTAGACCATAGCTGAGGGTGATTGTGCCTTGGTTTTCTGGAATTTTGATTTCATCTAGGGCTTCCCTGATCATTTCCGTTACCCTCATGGCACCTTTACTATCGGTATTCGGTAATAGGATCGCAAACTCTTCTCCCCGATAGCGAGCGACTAAATCAGCAGGTCTTTTTGCAATCTTCGATAGGACTTCGGCGACCTGTACCAATAATTGATCTGCCCGATCGCGGCCGTAATAATTTTGAAATTTTTCAAACCCATCAATCTGACATAGCACCATGGAAAGAGTCGTTTTTCTACATCCTCAAAGGAAATGCGATCGCGGGCGCACCGTTTCCACTCCTGCACAAGGTATTGATCAAATTGAGTGCTATTAGCCAGTTTGGTCAAGGGATCAAAATTAGTAAATTTATTAAGATATTGTTCCATCTGCCCTAGCTGGGCATGGAGGCGTAATCGCTGGAGTTGGGATTCAATTCGGGTAATAACTTCTTGAGAACTAAAAGGCTTAAGGATATAGTCAGCGGCTCCAACTTCAAAGGATTGATGACGGCTATTAAGGTTAGAGTTTTCCTGAATTAAGATGATGGGGGTCTTAGCGGTTAATTTGCTGGCCTTGAGACGTTGGGTAAAATTCAAACCACTTTGATTATTGATTAAGGGATTGATCAGCATCAGATCGGGTAAATCATTTTTGATCGCGTTAATAGCTTCCTGTTCACTCCTCACCGTTGTTACTTCATACAGTTGCAAAATCTGATTAAGTTCTTGAAGATTATTGCTCTGATTGTCCAGAATTAAAATATGTTCAGGGATGAGAGGTACATTTACATAATTCATAGGGGTGTTTTCAACTCACTCTAATATCGTCTAGCTATTAGCTAATGGTTCAGACCGCTTAACCTTGACCAGGCCACAAATAGACCATAGTTATTTACCCATTAAAGAACTATCCCTACCGGAAAAAATAGCGATCTATAAATTAATTAACGTAATTAACAATCTAGGGTTCTTCTAGCCCTGACGATCCAACTCCATCAAGGTAAATACCACCCAATTTCTGTTTTTTTGGGCATGGCTGAGCATAACGCGATCGCTCAACAATTGACCTTGCACTTATTCACGATACGTAATTACGTAATAATGATTGGGGCTACAACCATCCTATAGCAGTCCCAACTAGGTCATAACATGAAGATCCTTACCAGACGTATAGGGCAAACGCATACTAATTTTCACTCAACGAAAGAATAATAGTTTCAGCGATTTTTTAAAATTTTTATTCTCAATAAAAGCTTGTTTAACTTTGCTTATTGCGAAAAAGAGGAGTATGCGTTTTCCCTGACTAGACGTGGCTTTCAATGTACTCAATTGTCA